>JANQOL010000556.1 GCA_028289675.1 Pirellulaceae bacterium | reverse complement strand
ATACTCTCGAATTCATATTCAAGAGTGACATTCGAGCCGCGCAACCAAATGTGGGATCGCGAGTCTTGGATGTTCCACCGCCAACGCTGATCTCCGTTTTCATCCCAAGCTACCTTGGGCGTTACGACTTCAGTTGCCGGAGGTTGGAAGGCGGCCTGGACGACGGCTGAGTCGCCGTGCGAGGTTGCCACAGCGTCGGCCGCTGCTTCATTGACAGGAGCTTCCGACAGAGGACGCGCAAGGGCTCCCGCCGGTAGACGCTCGGGTGCATCCTTCGTTCGCCAGCGTCGCAAAACGCTATTGAGCCCAATTCCCCACAAAGTAATGAGGAATAGACCGACACAAAGCAGAATGGCTTGACGCACGTACAACGGCCTCCCTGCCGTTCGATGCCAACTGAGTGGACCACATCCGAATGCCAGCATTTGGAAAACTGCGGTCTACATCCCCTACAATCGGTGCCTGCTGCCCCGAGTATTAGGAAGTTTATTTTTCAACCTCAGTTTTCATCAATTTGCAAGTTATTTGTTCAAACCACGCCCGTGATGTCAGCTTGCACCCACAGGTTTGGGCCAAGCTACAGCCCAACGATGGACCCGCACCCCTCTACAGCCCTGCTATCCTCTGGCCGGCCAACACGCCGGCGAAGTAACATCAATTCTGGATGAGCGGACGTGGGCGAGCATCCGCTAGCGCAGAGTCAGCTACATTCGGAATGGGTCTCCGCAGGACAGCGCTACCTTCGATCCATTACCAACGCAACGAGTCCCAACCTACGTCGAAACGCAATCGCCCCCAACCATTGACCAGACAGTGTCTGGTATTGTTTCTACTCAACGCTTGTTAGATGTAAATAGCTGCAAAAAGCAATTGCCACGCTCGCTAGCATCTGCGAAGAGGCGGCACAACTGCACTCTCGCTCTACTGGTGCAACGCGCGTTAGAATTGCTGCCGGTGGCGCAAGCCATCGAAGCCCCATCCGAACGTGGCGCTGCCCCTCCGGCGAATCTCGGTGAAGTAACCGACTTCGCGCTCCAAGATGGCAGAGTATCCCGTCCGCACGATCTCCGGGCTAGCTGCTTGTTCGCATTCCTGACACTCGGGCCCTGCCGGGATGCAAATGGGTTCGATGGTCAACGGCTTCCAATGACCTGCCTGCGTCTTGAACTGCAGCTGAAGATGCACGACAACGGGCGACGTCGGCTGCAAATAGGGAATCCGCAGCTGCCAGCGACCATTGGCGTGCGAAGCTAGCTGCATTCCTTCCAACAACACCAACCCCATACGCGCGTCCTCTTGAGCTCGGCGGCCATACCGCTTTCGAGAAAAGTAGGCCGGAGCGTCAAACACAACCTCGGACACAATTTGATCGTCTCGCCAAACCTGCTCGGCAGCTCGCATGGCGTTTTCCAGCTGCGTCGCCTGGCCGTGGAGCATTCTGGAGAGCTGCTCCAGTTGGTTGGCTTGCTGAGCTGCAGGCAAGACCTGCGGGTCGATCGCGGGCAGGGTCTGCACCACGTCGGGTGTCACGCCAGGCAGTATCTGACTGACAAAACGTACGCTCCGTGGCTGGCCCACAGATCGGGTGGTCTTGCGAAATCCCAAGTCGATTTTGGGAGCTCGAGTGGGCGCTGGGGAATCTCCGTCAGGCCTCGGCGGATCCTTGGGTTGCGCCCCCGTTGTTGGCGACCCAGTATCCGGAGGATCCGTCGCTGGCGGACGGTGGTTCGGAGAGAGATCGAGCGTCGCTGCTTCAGCTGGATCATCAGTCTGACTCGGCTGGGGCACGAATTCGACCGCGTTTGGACCAGACATGGAATCACCAGCGGATGAACTATCGATTTTTGTCGGTGCATGAAGCTGGTCGTCGTTTGCGTTCAAATGAGGTTCAGCTCGCACAGGCTCCGGGGCTACCGTTGGCATGAACAACTCGATAGCTTCCCCCGAGAATGACGGCTGAGGCACAAGCTCGCGGAGTCGGCGATCGATCGAGGTCGAAGACAATCGAGCCAATTCGCCGGACGCCAATTGCTCAATTGCTTGCACCACGTGGTGTCGACGCCGAGCGTTTTCGTTGCGAATGCTGCGCAGCTGATGTGCGGGTTGAAACTGAATCCACAGTGTGTCCGACACTGGACTGGTCATGCTGCACGTGTCACCAACAACTCGTCGGAATCTGAGAGCGTGACGTCCGATCGTCAAATCTTGGCTCAAGCTGAATTGAAAACAACACTGTCCACGATCTTCTCCGCGGATGGGAGGTAGACCCGGGATATCCAGCAGCATGCCTTGCGCTGGTGCCATCGCAAACTTGACCAACAAGCCATCATCAAAGACGCTAACGATTTCTCCCGAAGTGACGGGAGCCAAAGCGTGTAGACTTCCACCAGCAGCCAATACTTCGGGCCGTTGCGGCGGCACAACCTCAAAGGAGATCGGCTGGGAGGTGACGACTGCGCCGCTGGCCAAGTCCACTTGCAACTGCAATGTGTGTCGGCCCAATGTCGGGCAGGTCCAGACCAGCGTCCGGCGCCAAGTTTCATCTACCAGCGTCCAAGGTGATGCGTTGCGCAGCAGCTCGGGGTGTACTTCTCGTCCATCGATTAGAAGCCGCGTCGCTGGTCGTAGTGGCACGCGGTCGATCCAAAGCTCGATTTCTACCGGGCCATATTCCACCGGGCTCCAATGCGATTCACCGGCATGTACGGAGCTGTCACCGGTCGGGTCGCCATTTGCCGTCCGCAGTCTGAGCCCCAGGTCACTTGCCAGGACAGCCGTACCCGCCATGTCGGGCGAAACAGCATCCACTGTCGCCAGTGCGTCGGTCACAGCCGCGGCGTCTCGTTGGTCCAGTCGATGCGCCCATCCAAAGTGATGGCAGCGACCGTGGCATTGGTGAGTCCAGCGTTCAAAGGCCTGCAGGCGTGCGCCACCAAGAGCTCCCATCAAAACCACAAGCTTGACCGCGCTGCCGATCAGTGCCATTTTCCAGCCTCTTGTCGCCCGGTTCTTCATATCTCGGTGCCTCATCAGCCTGTACCCCATCGTTCGATGCCTTCGCGAAGCAACTATCTTGGTCAATGGCGTCGCCTTCAACGCCGCGCTGCAACTTGGTCCGCGAAAGGCCCTCCAGCATCCAGGCTAATTGCCCTCCCGGTCGGGCGCTCTGGCACCGGCCGCTTTGGCGACTCGCAGTTCAACAGCGGACAGAGATTTGCATTCTGTGACGATTTTGCGGGCCACCCAGCTCAGCGCCCTGGCCATTGCAGCCGCCGTTTGTTGGTTCAGCAACAAGAGCGGCCACAGCTGTTTACGTCATCCGAGTTCGCTGGCTGCTAACCACGCTCGGTAATGAGACGGGGCGAAATCCCTGCCGCGTTGCCGAATTTTGGGCCATGCGTCACAATTTTGAGCGGTCCGCGGCTTCATTGGCGCCAAGGACGCTGACCCTGGGGAGAACGAAATTACTGAGCGCCAACATCTGTTAGAACTGACAAGCCACCAGTTGGAGAACTGGCTGACTGAACGCAGCCAGCCAAAGTTTCGCGCTGGCCAGATCACGAAGTGGCTCTACACCGGCAGGGCGGAGTCCTTTGACGACATGAGTGATCTGCCAAAAGCGCTGCGGAAAGAACTAGCAGCGTCCTTTGACATTTGGCAAGCGACCATCGCCGACCATCAGCGCGCCGAGGACGGAACTGAGAAGCTGCTGGTGGATTTGGTGGACAGTGGTCGCGTTGAATGCGTGCTGCTACGCGAGGAAGGGCGGCGTTCGATCTGTGTCAGCAGTCAAGTTGGCTGTGCGATGGGATGTGTCTTTTGTGCCAGCGGCTTAGACGGTGTGGAGCGGAATCTGACACGCGGTGAAATCCTGGAACAAATGTTGCGATTGCAACGTTTGCTGCCAGAAGAAGAGCGACTGAGCCATATTGTCATGATGGGCATGGGAGAGCCACTAGCCAATCTGAATTCCGTGCTGTCAGCTCTAGAGGTTGCGCGCTCTCCGGCAGGACTGGGAATTAGTCCGCGTCGAATTACCATCAGCACCGTCGGATTGCCAGCCGCCATCGATCGGTTGGCTCAGTATTCGACGCCGTTTCATTTGGCGATCAGCTTGCATGCTCCGAACGACTCACTGCGTAATCGCTTGGTGCCGGTCAATGACAAAATTGGGATTCGCCCGATTTTGGATGCCGCTGATCGGTATTTCGCGTCAACCGGGCGCAGGTTGACGTTTGAGTACGTGCTTTTGGCCGGCCTGAATGACTCGCTAGACTGCGCTCAACAGCTGGTTGACTTGCTACGTGGCCGAGTCAGCATGCTCAACGTCATCCCGTACAACCCCGTAGCGGGATTGCCGTACCAAACACCTGAATCTGCGGCCATTCACGAGTTTCGCGACGCGCTGATCGCGGGAGGCATCAACGTCATGTTTCGGCAGCGCAAGGGGGACGGTATCGATGCCGCCTGCGGTCAACTGCGTCGCAAACGCGGATTGTCGACTTAATACCGCGGCGCGTTCGAAGCAGACAACTCTCATTCGGCTCCACCATCGCTGCCGGGACGGTTTGCGACGAGGCTCACGCCGCTACAATGACCTCGCTTTGGCAATGCTTCGAACCGTTTTGATCGTGTAATAGGTTGGTGACAAATTGGATGCCATTCGTATTGGAACACGCGGGAGCAAGCTGGCCATGTGGCAGGCCGAATGGGTTTCGCAACAGTTGCGGCGGCGGGGCCACGAAGTACAGCTAGTTCAAATTGCCACACAAGGCGACGTTTCCGCGCAGTCGCTGCGGGAAGTCGGCGGGCAAGGCGTGTTTACGAAAGAAATTCAAAGGCATTTGCTGGCGGGCAAAGTCGATGTTGCCGTCCACAGTCTCAAAGATCTGCCAACCGAAGCGATTGACGGGTTGCGGCTGGCCGCCGTACCGCCGCGCGAAACAACCGCCGACTGCTTGATCAGCGCTGGAGGTCAGCGATTTGAAGACCTACCACCGGGCGCACGAGTTGGCACGGGCAGTCTTCGTCGCGGTGCGCAGCTGCTGGCATGGCGCAGCGACGTTTCGATCACGGACATCCGAGGCAACGTGGATTCGCGTCTCCGCAAGTTGGACGAGGGGCAATACGACGCGATCATCTTGGCTGCCGCCGGGCTTAGTCGCCTCGGGTTGGCCGAGGTGGTCACTGAAGAACTGTCAAGCGAACGCGTGCTACCCGCGATAGGTCAGGGCGCTCTGGGACTGGAGTGTCGAGACGGTGATACCGACGTGGCGGCCGTTTTGGATGCGCTCAACGATCCTGCCTCGTTCGCATCCGTGCATGCCGAGCGGAGACTACTTAGCCGCATGTCCGCCGGTTGCCTGGCTCCGATCGCTGGATTGGCGATCGTTCGCGACGGTGAACTGCATTTGCGCGGGCGCGTGTTGGCACCTGACGGTTCGCGGTCGCTCCAAGCAGAAGAGCTCGGTGACGCGAGCCAGCCTCTGGATATCGCCGACAGACTGTGGGACCAGTTGTCAGCACAGGGCGCGGATCAGCTGATCGCTATTTCACGCTCGGAAGACCGTAGCTGATACTGATTGAGCGTCTCAAATCGTCTCCCTGCTCAGAAGATCGCCAGTTGCCTCGGTGGTGGGAGCAAGACAAAGTTTCCAATTGGAACCGAGTTGAGTTCATAAGAACAATTTTGATTCTGATGCGGATTTCCTTGCCAAAATCCGTGGCTCGTGAAATGCGGGCGATCTGCGCAAATTGAAACATTGATGTGCCCTGGCTACCGTGGTTGCAGGCTTAACACAACTGCTAGACTGGCCATGGATACGCCCCGGATTTGCCGTTGCCGGTAATTGGCAGACGCATGGCGGGCGTGGTCAAATCTACGTAGGCCAATCGGCGCCATCAGAGAAACTTTCCTGGACGGGGATTCGACGGACTTAACGATGCTGCAAGAACCACCTGCCAGCCAATACGACTGGAACTTCGAATTCTGGGGCTACCGAGTCCGCGTTGCGTGGGGATTTTGGGTGGTTGCGATCGTGCTCGGCTGGGGTTGGAGCACGTACGTCAACACGGATCTCGCCATTCGCCACAACATGGAGGCTCCGGGAGCACCGGTCATTTTGTTGATTTGGATTGCCGCCATCTTCGTGTCGATCTTGATCCATGAGTTGGGGCATTCGATAGCGATGAGTCGCTATGGGATCAACAGCCGTATCGTGCTCTATCACTTTGGCGGATTGGCCATCCCCGATTCCTTTGGCGCGTGGGACGGAGCTCGGCAGCGTCGTGTTGGCGCGAGTGAGCAAATCATCATCTCAGCCGCTGGACCAGTGTTTCAACTGTTACTGGCAGCTGCGGTAGCTGCGGCCGGTGTCGCCCTACGGATCCGCATGGACCTATTGGGGCTGCACTTCGGCGCCGAGGAATACCCGCGGTCAGCCGTCATGTACGCGCTGTTCAATGGAATCTTCTATCCAAGTGTGTTCTGGGCGATCCTAAATCTAGCTCCGATCTTGCCCTTGGATGGCGGGCAGATCACCCGGAGCACCTTGATGTTAACCAACGTCCAACGTCCGCAGCATGCGGCGCACATGGTCTCGATCGTGGCGGGCGTTTTGATCGGGATCCTGATGATGCAAAGCGGTCAACCGTTTGCGGGCATTATGTTCTTGATGTTCGCGGCAAGTAACTGGCAGGCGATGCAATCCGGCTACGGTGGATTTTGACAGTGACGTATTGAAAGCGAAGAAGACGAGCTTAAAAAGTTAGACAAGTTCGTTTTCGCATTCAAAAGTTATCTAAGTTGAAAATTTGTCAGAAATAAGTGTTTTTTTGTTGAAAAGATATTGCATCATCCGAAAGGTTCTCTACAAATACCTTGCAAGGACGTAGGTAATCTGGGTCAAAGTTCATGCGCGGTGGCCACCGCCGAACTTGGTGTCCAGATTTTCTTGATTCGGAAAAGAGACTTGACGGGAGCATGTGGCTGTTGTCGTCTTGGCCGTCTCTTTTCTTGGTTTCCGTTTTAACGGAGGAGAAAACGTGGCCAAAAAGAAGAAGAAGGCAGCACCCAAAAAGAAGGTAGCTAAGAAGGCTGCCAAGAAGAAGGCTGCTCCTAAGAAGAAGGCGAAGAAGAAGGCTGCTAAGAAGGTAACGAAGAAGAAGGCAGCTAAGAAGAAGACTGCTAAGAAGAAGACCGCCAAGAAGAAATAGGTCGGACTCCTTAGAGCTACAAAACACGCTTTCAATTGAAAGTCAACTCAACCGTCGTCGGTGCATTCCGGCGACGGTTTTTTCGTATCTGCGCTCAACGTCCGGGGACACACACATTCGGCACCGGACAGTCTTTCCTAGTCACCCTGTTTTCACTAAACCACCAACTGCCCCTAGAACTCTAGTTTCGGATCAACATGCCCACTCAATAGTGTGTCCCTGAAACCAAGATCAACGTGTGTGTCCCCAATCGGCGCGTCTGTCCCCAATCGGCGCGTCCAGCCGGGGACACACACTTGGGATCTACTTCGTTTTCCCTGCAGCCCGCAGACAACCCCAACTACCACGCTGCCCATACACCCCAAGCCCCCCAGAAATCACTCGTAGTAGGTGTGTCCCCGAAGTGGAGAGTTAACGTTGCGTGGCCTGGAGATGGTGTGTGTCCCCTTGGGGAAGATATAGCAGGCCGAACACAGAAGACGCCACAACCCACTGCAAACAAATGGTTTACGGCGATCACCGAATTGCTTTGGACGCTGGGAAAGACTCCAAATTCAGTGAGTTTGTTACAGAAATCTTAGAGATTTAGAACGTCCATTTATTGCTAGCGAATGACTTACCTTCTAACAGAATCACTCACAGTAGTTAGAGCTGTCGCATGAGAATCTGGCCGAACATTTCAGATGAAGCATGACATTTATCGCCGCCTCACTAACGCCCAAAATCAAATCCTGGCTGTATCGCCGACTCGGCCGCATCCACGGCAGAAATCAAGGCAGCCAGAGCGTTGACGCTTAACTCCAGCTGAATCCGTACAGTCCGACGTTCGTATCGAGATTCAACTTGCAACTGCGCTTGCTGAGAATCATTCGAAAGGCTGACCTCCAACACTCGACTTCCTTGATAGGCTCCGGCCGCTTGAACCAGCTTGCCGCGCAAAATCCGCAACCTGTTTTGCACGCTTTCGGATCGCAGTTCACGAACCATCAGCGGCAGACAAGAACCGGCTTCCGAGTGCCATTGATCGACGAAACGCAAACCAGCCTGCTCGAGCACCGAAGTATCATTCAACTCACTTAGAAAGCCGCCAAAGCCGTCCAAGTCTAGTTGAAAGGACGCGAGCCGACCGTAGCGAAATTCGGCCGTCAAAGGGATCGAACCCGCCGCGCTATGCAGCCGACAAGTTATTCGGTCATTTCGCCGGCCCGCTTCGTAGCTGCGGCGCAGTAAGCTCTCGTCCGGAACCTGAATGTCGCCGGCAACGTGATGCAACCGCCGAAGAAACGCGGCCGCCAACTCTGGACTACCCAGCTGCTGATCCGGCTTGGATTGTAGTGCCCGCAAGGCGGAGGGCTGTCCTGACTGGAGAGCGACCCCGAGCTGGGCGACCAGTTGCCGATCCACCGTGACATACTGGTCGTCGAAGTCCTGGCTAAAGTCAATAACTTCCCAAATCGCCTCGGACTCTCGCTGCTTCAAAATGCATCGCACCGACCCCAGCGTCTGATCTCCCACCAACAGGTCGCAATAGCTGGCCGTCAAGATTAAGGCGGGACGCTGCGGGTGACTTACCAGACGCACGTTTACAGGGCGAACCACCAGTTTGTCGCCCACCGCCCTCAAACCGCTGGATTGCACCAATTCTCGAAACGCGTCCAACGGCATCTGCTGCTGGAATCCCTGGGCCAGCAGCGCGTGGGCCGTTGCCAATTCGTCTTCGTAGATCGCTCGCCAGAAGCTTCCGGTGATCTCTGCGATTTCGTCACTCTCGGCAACGTGTTCAAAGGTCGAAAGGACGCTATTGCCGGATTCCAACGCGAAACCAAACAGTTGGTCATCCACAAAGCTCACTCGCATGAGTACTTCGCCACCAGCTGCGGAGACCGGACCGCGAGCCCACGCAAAACTCTCATTACGCCCAGCTTGCCATCGGTCCCAATCGACATCCACTTCAATGCCCGTCATGTCATTTGGCAACCCCTGCAAGCGTTGCTCGATCGCCTTGGAATCCAGGACCGCACGGCAACTGGGATGCCATAGCCGATCGAGCTCCGGATCACGTTGTCCGTCGACAATCCGCAGCGTCTCACCGGCAATCTGTGCCAACTCAGGAGCCGCCGACTGAAAGGCTTCCCGCACATCGATCGATGCCAGTTCTCCCAATCCGATTCGGTTACGACCACTCGTGAATACAAACTTGACTTCGCTAATACACCGACGGTCGGTATCCAACGTAATGCCGTGAAAGACACTCAGCACTGGCCGTTCCGCTTGTTCGTCACCACCATGCAGCTTCGATCCCTTGAAGTCAATCTTCTGAATGTCGCTGCCCAGCTGTGCGCGGAGATGTTGACTCAGTTGCTGCAACTCGGCGTCACTAATCTCCTTTCGGTAGGGTGGGGCCAACATCTCACGCACACGCCCAACTTTGCCCTCGAACACAAGCTTCGAGAGTCGCGCGCTGCGCTGCCGGTAGTTGTCTATCGAGCTGGGCCCGTCAAACCAGTCGTCGGGCATCTCCGGGGAGTCGACTTCCACGTCCACGAGTCGGTTGTCAACGATCATCAACGAAATCTGGCATTGGCCATGTTCCAACTGCAGTCGTTTGGACAACACTCGGGCCCCTAGCCGTCCCTCCCAACTCAGCCAGCCGTCCGGCGACGACATCGCTTCCACCACGGGCCCCAATTCCAGTTGCAACGTGCGAAGGTACGCGTTCAAAGTTTCCCATTCAATGTTGGCCATTGGCGACGTGGAAACCAGCTCCCGAGCTTCAGCCGACTGCAAACACTGCATGAAACGTTCGATGACTTGTTTCTCTGACACATCCGGCAACGCTCGAGGAGGAATCGGCGGCGGCTGGTCGCCCACGTCACCATGTTTCAGCCGCGCCACGCCCACCGATTTGACGGAGAGCCTGGACAGCTCTTCTTCCCCATTCATCAGCACCATCGTCACCGGCTGGGCTGTTGGAACGGTGATGGCCAGCTGCAAGCCGGCATGGCCGAACTCCAACGGCTCGGTCTTTCCCTGGCGAATCTTCAATCGCATGGCGACCGTCTTGGTCAGTTGGCCATCGTCATAGTACGACGCCGCGACGGCGACCTCTTGCCCTGCCGGACCGACCAGCAACAGTTGAGGATCGATGGGTAGATCTTGCGCCCATAAACGACTTGGCAGGATAAGCATGCAGCCAAGCCAGCTGAGAATCCATAAACACAAACCAGCATGCACCAGTTGGTCACTTCCCCTCCGGGTCATGTCAGCTTCCTCAAAGAGTGATGTTTGATGCGCCGCCGGATTTGGCGGCTCCCGAGGCGCGTCCTCAACCTATTTTGGCCAGCACCCAGAATGATAGCAACGAGAGCATCCGTTCAAGCGCCGACTGGGATAGGCGGAATTGGCCCCGTAGGGCTACAATTGCCTCGCTCGGCTACAGGATGTTTTCGCTTGATCAACAATGGCAAGGATTGGTAATGAATCGCATTTCGACGTTTTTGCTCGGTGTACTCGTCGGTGCCCTAGGACTGTTCGTCTCGGAAAATTACTACGTCGTTCGCTCCAAGGACAATGTGCATTTAATTCCCAAGGTGGCTGCCAAACTGGAGCTGCCGTACCGGGACATCCGGGAGTACACCGCGCAAGATTGGTCCAACAACCCATCCTTGGCGTTGGCCATTGTCAAATCCAAGAAGCAGAATTTGATGGTTGAGTCTGGTTTGTCGGGCATGCAGCAGCAGTTCGAGAATCTGCTTCGCAATATCGGCGGCTAGTGCGAGCCTGCCGTGTCTGCGAGGCTGGCCATGCTGGCTGAAAAGCGTCAAGCGAGCAGCGTCAGGAATGTGAATTGGCCATCAACGAGAATCGACTGTTAACGGGAGAAACGGATCGTGGCGGAGACCATTTTTTCGAAGATCATCCGCAAGGAGATTCCCGCCAATATTGTTCACGAAGATGAGCACTGCTTAGCGTTCCATGACGTGGCTCCGCAAGCGCCAGTGCACGTTTTAGTCATTCCCAAGAAACCGATTGTCTCGCTAGAACAGCTAGAGCAGGACGACGCATCGCTGCTGGGACATTTGTGGCTCACGATTCAGCAAGTCGCTCGACAGCTGGAACTGGCGTCCGACGGATACCGTGTGGTCGTCAACTGCGGCAAGAACGGCGGCCAATCCGTCGACCACCTCCACTTTCACCTGCTGGGAGGACGAGCGCTTTCTTGGCCGCCGGGATAATGCCAGCCCAAGAACGATTCCTCGGCAGCGTTTTCTGCCGGCCCTTGAGCGGTAGCTCGTTTTCGCCGCGACTGAGTCAGCTCTGACTCAAGTTCAAAAGATACTCTGTCTGCGCCAGCAACTGATCTTCGAAATCAAGTCGAATCACGTTAGCTTCCCGCAATTGCGCGATGGTGGCATCGTGTTCGGCCACGATCTGCCGCGTTACCTTGCGAACCCGTCGGCGACTCAGCGACCAAGTCAATATGATCATGCAGTAAATAGCCAACGGCAGCGTCGACAAAATAAGACTAGTGATCAACAAACCGGGAGTGGGATGAGGAAAATTTTCCAGTTGCGTTTCTCGGCCCAACAACACGTCGACCGACGCCATAAAGTACTCGCGGTAAATCAACACGATGGGCCCAGCCATGAACATCCAAAACAGCACAACCCCGACTAGCGCGTACAGCTGAACCATCCAGCCGCCTGTGCAGTGTTTGTCGATCGTGGTGTCAAAGATACGTTGGGAGCGCGTTTGCAACTCTTCGATGCCAGACAGACGCATGCCCGTGGACTGCATCTCCTCACGCGAGCGTTCGGACCGCGGACGCAGTTTCAACACGGTCCGGTGAAACTGATCGCATAACGGCCGTAGACGTTCTTCAACCTGTTGCTGCGTGCGGGTACGGATTCCATCTTGAATCTCAGTACTGAAGTCACGGTTTTGCTTGGCGTTTCGAGCCCACGACGCCAAGGCACCAAACAAACTGGGAACGCTGCCCGCCAACGCCAACATGACTCGATCCCAAGCTCCTTGAGTCAGATTTAACGTGCCCATCACAGTTCGATAGGGAAACCACAACAAAGAAGTATCGCTGACCAAACGCGCGCGCAAGCGCATCCGTACTCCGGTCTCCAAAACCGATTCGCTTCCCAACAACGATGCCAGTACTCGCTCGGGCAGTTGCTCAGTCTCGCGATTGAGCTGGGCGACCGCAGAAGCCAGTTGGGGCAGTTCATCACCGATCAGCTGAGCGACGTCGGCGCGGAGTCGCTGGCCCGCGGATGCGATTCGCTGATCTCTGGCCGATCCCAAAGCCAATTCCGTTAGCCCCAGGTCATTGAGTCGATCCAGGATGGCGCCGAGGAACACTCGCGACGAAGCCGATTCGTCTCCGGAAATCTCAAAGTCCGGCACCAGGACTTCGCCGGTCAAGATCGAGCGTGGCGCCAGCAAGCCCAACTGATCTCTCAGGGCACGCAAATCATCTTGCAATGGCGCATGCTGCTCACTCCCCGGCATTTCTTCAGGTTCGACGGAGCTAATCACGGGAACACACACAGAGCCATCGATTTGGTGCGCAATGGTCATGTTGGCCACGGCCCGCAATTGATCTCGGGCGACCACCAACAGTTTGATCGGTGCCAGCGACAAAGCGGCTTGGGCCAGTTTGGCCGCACGGTGATTGGCATCGGTCAGTCCCGGGGTGTCCAAGATGACGTAGGGTTGTCCAATCTCCACCAGATCCGATGGCTGGCACGGATAGTAGATCTCGGAAGCGGGATCCAGTTCGTCTGGCGCGACGGGACCAATCCAGACGAGACGCGTGGTTGCATCGTCGGTCAAGTCGCCCGACCGCAGCAAGTTTTGAACCTTGGTGTCGCGTACGAACTGACGCGCCACCCACGTTTTTCCCTGCCCTTTGGCGCCCACGATGGCGATCAACAACGCGCCGATACCTCGCCCCGACTGAATATTCTGCAAGTCTCGTTCATACTGCTGGCAAACCTTGTCGACAGCCAGGGTCAGCGGAGAATCTCCAAACACGGTTTGCGTCGCGTCGACGATGCGGCGGGCGTGTAGTGGCGAAGAAGAATGTTCGTTCATCCGGAACTCTCTTAGGTCAATTGTTGAGCCTGGATTTGCAATTGCTGCAGCACATGGGCATTCAAGTCCCACTGGCTGATCGCGGCCGGCGACGGACATGGCTTGTGGGCTACGGTGGACGGCAATAGACGCCGTGACGCGCCAGCACACATGGACCGGGGCAATTCTTCGTCGGTCGGTCGCGGCAAACCAATCGAATCACACAAGATCACGAACAGATCGCTCAGCTGGCGCCACGGAGTTTCCCGATGGACGATGCCCAGTGCCTCGCCACCAGTAGCCATGGGAGTCATCACCGCCGCAATGCCGGCAGCCGCCAATAGTTCTTTCGTCGAGGCAAAAACCAGCACGGCGCTGCCGCCGGCGTCGAACGGTACCAATACGGCGGCCAGCAAAGGCGCCATGACGACCGCCAGCGGCTGCGTGCCCTTCCACAGCTTGTCTTTGAACGACATGCCCTGCCAAACTTGCCGGCTCCAGGCGTCTAACTCATCGCGATCCAAAAGCGTCTGGTCTTCGTCGGCAAATCGTTTCATCGCCATTTCGGCTCGAGAGACCAACTGCTCCTGCGTGGTAGCCTGAAGCGTGTCGTGAACATCGCAACCGCGCACTGCTTCGGCCAATCGCTGGGGCGTCACGACCTGAGCCCCCTCACCGCGTCGGAACCGCTTCGTAAACTGCGTGACCGACTCGGACGCGCTTTGCAAAATCTTGAACCGAGCCGCCGAATTGCTGATGGCTTGGTGCAGTTGTCGGACGGTTCGATCAATACTCAAACTCACGCGCATCCACATCGGCGAGGTGCGTTGTAGGCTGTCCGCCATTTGAGCAATAATCGCCGGAGACGCTTGTAGCCGCAGCCCTGTCGCTCGCCCCTGACTATCCCGTTCGGCCATGAATTCGTAGCACGCGTCGGCAACGGCCTGCCAAGCATCCTGGCACCGCCGTTGATGGAGGCGCTGGTTGTCTTGCAACCATTCGACCGCCCGCAGTGTTTGAGTCTTGAGCTGCAATTGCAAGCTGCGGCTGCTCTCACGTGACAACGTTCCGGCATCCAGCCGTTGTCCCAAGTCATGCAAGTACGCTAGCTGAGGCTGGGCTCCTGACTCCTTATCCTGAGAAGACGCGGCCGTCTCGAAAAAAATCGGCTGCGGCTGATCTTCAGGACCACTACGCAGTCTGGTCGGCGGAGGTGGAATGCGAGATGCCGCCAACGAGCTACGGAAGTCATACGCGGCAAACACAGCAGAGATTCCAAATCGGTCCACCAATCCTCGCGCTTGATCGTAAACGACTTCGGGCGCGTAGCGAGCTTTGACTTTGTTGACCGCCAACAATCGGGGAACACCCGGCATAACATCTCGCAGGGTTGTCAATATTTGCAACAAACTTTCGTCATGCAAACTGCCCAATTTGCTTAGCACGACGAAAGCCGAGCAAAGTCGACCAACTTTCGCCAACTGCTGCCGCCGCACACCGGCCAAGTCATCTCCGGTGTGAGCGCTACTGGAACCTAAGAAACCCGTTTGGATGTCTGGACAATCGATCAGTCCCAAACGCAACTCGTCCAAGCCACTGTCGTACGCAATCAATGGCACACTCAACGGATCCACCGATGAAGCTGATAGCTGATCCTCGGCCCCTGGCAGCAGCGATGCGGTGACAATCCGCCCGTTGTACTGGAGGGCCGCTTGGTGAGGGCCATCGGACAGATGCTCGGGGGCATGTCCGAACAAGCCGGTTAGATAACTCACCAGCGTGCTAAGCAACTCAGCATCTTCCCACCACACGCGGGGCAGCCATAGAACAAATCGATGCGTTCCCGCTTTATTGCCCAAACCGCGCAGCACGCGACCTCGATTCTCCGGACTCAAATACGAAGCCAGTAGAGAACTCTTGCCCGCGTTGAGCAAGCCAGTGATCGCCAAGATGGGACAACGACTGATGCTCTCAAACACACTCATTTGCCCCAGCAGACTCTCCAGCCCCGCCTGCAACTGGCCGCCCGATTCAAGCTGACTGGTCGAGGCGGCAACCTCAGGATTGCCCAGAGCTTGCAACACGCTGCAGGTAGCCGGGTCGGCTGGATACCGACGTTGCATCCCCGCCGGATCATGTTCTGAAGCCAGCAGATCAGCCAATTCCCGCCAATTCGAATTGTGGGGCTCGAGATTCACCGCTGCGTTGGTCATTTCCGTGGGAAGATTAAGCGTCGTGTAAAGCTGGTTAAAGCGAACGTTCAGGCCATGGGTCTCGGGCACTGGCGTCGTCAGGCACTGGCGTCGTCAGGCACTGGCGTCGTCAGGCACTGGCGTCTTGAGGCATTGGGACGACGAGCTACCGACGCTTTCGCGCCCGGCCGGGAAGGTGATCGCCAACCGCTGGCGGCCAGCTGCAATTCGATGGTCCGCTGCGAAAGAATAGACTAGCGCATGGCCAAGCCAAGCAAACCGCGCTGCACCAAGTGAGGCTCAACTTCGACCGGCTCCGGAATATATCCAGCTATTCGCATTCCATCGCCTCCACTTAGTATAACTGGCAAGCTTTGTTGAAAATTACCTCGGTAGCGTGCCACCAAGTGTTGCACGCCGCCGACCAGGGCACTTGCGGCACCACAAGTCATCGCGCCGGCCGTGTTTTTTCCGGGCAGACTTGGCAAGTCGGTCAAATCGTCCGCGTCAATCTCTGGCAGTTGATCTGCTGCTTGCCCCAACAGCCTTAGCATCATCGGAACTCCCGGCACAATCGCACCTCCTTCGAACGTACCCAGTCGCCTCGGGTGCCCGGTTAACAAATCGACGGTGACCGCCGAGCCGGCTTGGATCACCAGCAGCGGTCGCGATGAACTTAGCTGTGCGGCCGCTGATGCGGCCAACAACCGGTCGATGCCAACTTGCTCGGGCTGCGCAACGTTAACCTCCAAGTCGACGTGTGATCGGTCGACCACTTGCACACAGGTATCTGCCTGCCGATGGAGATACTCCAGCAGGACCTCCAACGCATCTCGTCGCACGCTGCTTACCAGCCATTTGACTTGTCCGTCCCGGCACGGCAACCGCTCCAGTTCTGCCAACCAGGCGCGATCGGCAGGCCGATACCGCGCGACGCTGCTCCAGTTCGCGTCATCCAGACTAGCGGCGGCGCCTAGATCGGAGTCTCCCTGAAACGGATGTTGCCAAACGATCCGCCACGTGTTTCCTAGCCGTCCTTGCTCGACGTCCAACTCGCTGACTCGCAACCCACTGTTGCCAATATCGACGCCGAAATAGTGTGGCATGAACCACCTGCATGATGAGAAGCACGAGTTGCCCGACAAGAGATCGTCTAGGTTAAACCTTGCAACCCAATGCAGGCAAGACGTCTGCCGTTTTAGAGACCTTGCAGGCTGCTAACAGTGGGCAACGCGAAATGGGCACCTGACAACAAATAGCAAGGCCGCCCAGAACGAATCGAATCGCATCTAGGCCCTACTATTGGGCCCAGCATCTTCGGCCGACTGAATCAAGTCGAGGTGCTTCCGCCCCCGGGTGATCACTTTCGTTGACGCTCTACAATTGATCTCATCGAAGTGCTGCACAGCCAGCGCTTTCGGTGGTGATGTTTTGCGGAAGCGGAGCAAGGCGATCGACGCAGAATAGCCCGCTGGAGTCCCAGGCTTTGGCCGTCCACGAGATCTTTCAAGACTGGAAGCGGCTAAAGCCTGGACTCCAACGAAACAACTTTGCGCTAAAACCGAACTCCAGCAAACAACGGTGAGTGAACGTGACACACGACTCAGATACGATGTATCGCTGGTGAAAGATGAACACCAAGCAACGAGAGGAAGTTCTGAAGGAACGGATTCTCCACGGACGTCCAGAGCATAGTGTTCCCCATGTCACAAGCAACACAACGACCTACTACTTGGTCACCGCGGCCTGCTTTGAACATCAACCAGTCATCGGCCTTTCACCGAGCCGAATGGCCAAATTTGAAGATAATCTGGTTGAGTCATTAAGCAGTCGTTGCAAGCAAGTTTTTGCCTGGAATGTGCTGCCCAATCATTATCACGTGCTGGTGGATACGTTAAACGTCAAGGCGCTGCTCAAGGCCATTGGCCAGCTGCATGGCCGCAGCTCGTTCGCTTGGAACGGCGAAGAACATAAACGCGGACGACAAGTTTGGTGCAACGCCGCCGAAACCGCCATGAATCGGAAGGGCATTTCTACGCATCCTGGAACTACGTATTGCACAATGCAGTTCATCACCGATATGTAGAGAAGTGGACAGAGTGGCCCTACTGCAATGCAGAGCAATACTTGGAAAACCTCGGGCGAGAAAAAGCTCTACAAGTTTGGAAGTCCTATCCGTTGTATGACTACGGGGAAAACTGGGATCCACCCGAAATGTGAGGTAGCAACCGCTGGAGTGCAGGCTTTAGCCGCCGTTAGTTAGGTGAGGTATTCGAGCGGCTAAAGCCTGCACTCCAGCAAAGCAATGGCACTGCCTGGGAAGGAGCCGATTTCTGCTTTTGTCGGGCGATCTGCGAAAAGTTCTGGGGCAGTGCGCACCATCGGGCGTGGTCGAATGTCCGGGCGCGCGAGTATACTCGCAGCCTTTTGGCGGTCGGCGGCACGTGAACCCGTCGAGACAGGCCGGTGTCTCGCCTACGAGTGCGTCTTGCAACGGTGGGTTTGCATGGCGCTGACCAAGACTTTCTGTATCCCTCTACGGTTTGACTTTAACACGTATCTTCAGGCCCGTACTTGAGTACTTCAACTGCTGCTGCGACGACACGCACTCCGGTTAGTGAGCCTTCGTTGTGGCCGGACGCCTCGTTGTTGGGAGTGGCCTTGATCTGGGGCATCAACATCCCGTTGATGAAGATTGGTCTCGAGCAAGTTGACGTGTTCGTCTTCAACGCCGTCCGCTTGGCCATCTCAGCCGCCGTATTGGTGTTATTCGCAATTTGGGAGCGACGCAGCGGCATTCGACCTCAACCCGGTCTGCGTTTTCGTCAAGTCGTCGTGTACGCGGTCTTTGTGTCGGCCATGTATCAATTGACTTTTTTGATGGGCATTGCCAAGACGACGTCTGGCAACACGGCCTTGATCATCGCGACCGTCCCCATGTGGACCGCCTTGATGGCACGCGTCTTTCTGGGTGAACAACTACTGCGACTTGCTTGGATCGGTCTGGCCATCGCCCTGACGGGTACCGTCATTGTTGCACTGCAGAAAGGCGATGTAACGGCTGGCAGCGAGCACCTGCTGGGCAACGTCATCGTGTTGCTGTCGGCATTGCTCTGGTCCGGTGGGACGGTCTACAGTCGGCCGATGTTGCAGTACATTTCCCCGATGCAACTGGCGGCTATCGCGACCGCGATGGCCTTGCCCGTCCACTGCTTGTTCGGGTGGGGCGGCTATCAAAGCAGCTTACCCGCTCTATCGTCATGGTCGTTGTGGTTGATCATCGTCTATTCTGGAGTCCTCTCATCAGGACTAGCTCAACCAATGTGGAGCTACGGCGTGCGTCATGCGGGAGCCGCACATGCCGCCATCAATCAGAACTTGATTCCTGTCGTTGCCATTGTGGCCGCCTGGCTCAGTCGCGGCGAAACACCCACAATCGCCCAACTGTGTGGCGGCACGATGATCTTGGGCGGATTGATCATGATGCGCCGCAGTCGTAGTGCGGAAGCGTCGCGGCTAGCTCGGTCAAATTCTTAGCGCGATTAGCTGGCGGCAATCGCATCAACTGCCGTTCGGCAGAACAACAATCGGCAGGGCAACTATACTGGACCGACCGCTTGGCATTCGAAGAGCGGATTTACCCGTCTGGAGAGTTCAACGTGCGCGGTTTCGATCTCGATGTTCGGTTGGCGAGTTGGTGCTTCATTTTTACCGCGTTGGGCACCATGAGCTTCGCAGGAGCCTGCCACGCGCAGCAACTTGGTCGGACTACGGAACCACCGGGTGCACAGGCTCCGAGCGATGTGCTCCCCGACGTGGAACGTGTCCAAGGGATTCAATCGCCGGGTGAGTTCTTTGGATTCGCAATTGGTTCTCGGCATTTGCGGCACGATCAAATCGTCGCCTACTGGCAGCATTTGGCTGCCAACTCTCCTCGAGTGCGTCTGATTCACTATGGCCATACGCACGGACGGCGGCCACTGATCATGGCGGCCATCACTTCCGAAGACAACGCAAAACAGCTGGACGAATTGCGGCGGCAGAGGCCGCGCCTGACCAGTGGCACGTTTGAAGGAAAAATCGGCAAGCAGCTACTCGTGATGCTGCTGGGCTACAGCGTTCACGGTGACGAATCCAGCGCGGTCAACGCGGCGCCGCTGGTCGCATATCATCTTGCCTCCGCTCGGTCAAAACAAGTTGATGGGTGGCTGCAGCAAGGTGTGTACTTGGTGGATCCGGCTCTCAATCCGGACGGCGTCGATCGGTTTGCAAATTGGTCCAATGAAAATCGAGGACGTTGGCCATCGGCTTCCAGCTTGGATCGCGAACACGTGCAGCCATGGCCCGGGGGACGAACCAACTACTATTGGTTCGATTTGAATCGCGATTGGTTGCCTGTCGTTCATCCGGAGAGCCAAGGTCGATTGCGGTTGTTCCATCAGTGGAAGCCGAACGTCGTGTTGGACTTTCACGAGATGTCTGGCAACTCGAGTTACTTCTTCCAGCCCGGCGTGCCGGCTCGCAACAATCCGCTGAGCCCCGCCAAAAACCTGGAGCTAACCCGAAAGTTCGCCGCCGCCCATGCCAAGGTCTTGGACGCCGCTGGCGAACTGTATTACACCGAAGAACGGTTTGACGACTTCTATATGGGCAAAGGCAGCACCTATCCCGATCTGCACGGAGCGGTGGGTATTTTGTTTGAACAGGGCAGCACCCGAGGACTCAAGCTGCGCAACGACCGCACCGACCGCCATTTTCGGGATACGGTGGCCAACCAGATCCGTACCAGTCTGTCCAGCCTGGAAGTTGCGAACCAGTCGCGAAAGCAACTCCTGCGCTATCAAAGCGATTTCTACAGCCAAGCTCTCAAATCCGGGTCGGATGATGAGGCGGCGGGTTATCTGCTGGTCGGATCGCAGTCACGCATCGACGCCGCAGGAAGCTTGCTGACGGCCCATGCGATCGACGTGTACCAGCCAGCCGAAGAACTGGAGTTCGCCGGTGAAGCTTACTCTCCATCGCAAGTGTTGATTATTCCCTGTGACCAGCCAGAGTACACGTTCATCAGATCCCTGCTCGAGCCGCTGCAGAGTTTTCGCGAGAACATTTTTTACGACGTGTCGACCTGGCATCTCCCCAGCGCGATGGACGTCGAGTGCCATGCACTAGAGCAACTGCCGGACGGATGGTTGCAAACCTGCTGGCAAATGCCCAGCCGCGAGTCTCTATTCAAGGCTGAAGAAATCTCTGACGAAGTGTTGGGATTCGTGTTTTCGCCAGTCGAATTGGACGCTCCGCGGTTGGTGGCAGCGCTGCATCGGGCCGGTGCCAGTTTGCGAGTCGCCGCCCAGCCGTTTAGCTCAGGCGATCAGACTTGGCCCATCGGCAGCTATCTGTTGCTCAAGCAACCCAACCGAGATCACTGGCCGCGCGTGTTGCGCACTTTGCAGCGCTTTAAATCGGAATCCGTGTCGGTCGCGTCGCTCACCAGCGGCTTGACGGCCATGGGACCTGACCTGGGCAGCGATTCGATGTTGGACATACCCGTATGCAAACCGTTGTTAGTGGTCGGTGCCGGTACGCGATCGTATTCAGCGGGGGCACTCTGGCACTTTCTGGATGTGCGGCTTGGTCAGCCTTGCACATTGGTGGACGTGGAGCGTGTCGGAGATGTCGATCTGCGACAGTTCACGTGCGTTTTACTGCCCTCAGGTACCTTCGGTTCCGGAGGTCAGGCCATGCGAGACCAATTGCAAGCCTACGCCCGTGCGGGAGGAACCATCATTGCCACTGGATCGTCCATCGACTGGCTGACCCAGGTCAAGGATCTGTGGCAGGCCGAATCCGAGGACGATTTTGTGAGTGTGCCCTTTGGAGAAGCCCGCGATCGTCGGGCTCTGGAGTCGATTGCGGGCGCCTTCTTCGAGATCACCATCGATCCAACACACCCTCTGACCTTTGGATTCCCAGATGGTCGCGTGCCGGTCTTCCGAGACCACGCGCGGCGGTATCCACTGCCCAAAAATCCGTTTCAAGTCGCCGCGCGCTATGAGCGCGTGTTGGCCGGCTATGTCAGTGAACGAAACCGGAAGCGTCTGGCGGGCACGATTGCCGCTTGGATCGAACCCCAGGGCCGCGGCAACTACATCATGTTGCCTGACAATCCGGTCTTTCGCGGCTACGTCCGCTCTTCGGAACGCCTGCTAACAAACGCCATGTACCTGGGCCCGGCGATCCGCGTTCCACCCACTGTACCCACCGACGAACACGAGCATCATTGAGGCCGGCCACAAAGCACGCTCGCAGCCGAGCATTCGGCAGGCTCAAAAAACTCGCTAATCAGGAGGCGCAAGCCGTTTACTCAAGGCAACTTAGGGCATCGAACACCGCTGACAGCTGAGCGACCATCGCTAGCGATTGGGCGGACTTTGACAACCCGCGCAACAGGGCTTAACATATTTAGCTAGGTCGCAGATTAACGCCCGTTAATCTGCGATCACCCACCTAACCAATCCCACCTCTCAGACCGCTCACACGGTGCGTGGTCTTCGGCTCTCGCGAACTTACCAGCGAATTACAGCCAACGCAGGAAATCGACGGCAAAATGGAGTTGAGACGCACGCAACAGAATCGTCTCGCGCCCTTTCTGAAACCCTGATTTGCTCATTTTCATGACGGAGTGAACCACTCATGAAGTGCTTTGGAAATGCCCTGTCTCGCAGAAATTTCTTGACCGTGGGTGCTGCCGGCGGTTTGACCTTGGCGGACTTTCTGCGGCTCAGGAGCGTCTACGCTGAACAAAAGCATTACGACTTTATTCCGGCCAAAGCCGAAAGCGTCATCCATGTTTTCTTGCCGGGAGGCATGGCTCATCAAGAGTCGTTTGACCCCAAGCCGTACAGTCCGCTCGAATACCGTGGCGAGATGGGTACGATCAAAACCAACACGGGCGAGGTGGTCAGCCAAACCATTCCCAAGCTGGCCAAGTGTGCCGACAAGTTCACCATCATTCGCTCGATGACACACGGTGAGGCCGCACACGAACGCGGAACACACAATATGTTCACCGGGTACAAGCCCAGCCCGGCGCTGGTGTTCCCCAGTTTTGGCAGTGTGATTAGCCACGAATACGGTCCGCGAAATAACCTGCCGCCCTACGTTTGTATTCCCAACAAGCCCAATGAGTTTGCCGGCAGCGGTTATTTGAGCAGCTCCTTTGGCCCCTTTGGCTTGGGAAGTGATCCTGCCAGCAAAGGGTTCAAAGTCCAGGATCTGAACTTGGCCGGTGGTGTGGACGAAGACCGTTTCGCGCGCCGCCGCTCGGCGCTGGCAGCCGTCAATGAATACTTCGCAGCTCGACAGTCCGCAGACTCCGTGTCGGCCATGGACAGTTTCTACGAGCGAGCCTACAGCTTGATCAGTTCCGAAAAGGCCAGGGAGGCGTTTAACTTGGACAAAGAGCCCAAGGAAATGCGCGAACGCTACGGCCAGAATCAAGCCGGCCAGCGTTTGTTGCTGGCGCGGCGTTTGGTCGAGGCCGGAGCCCGGTTCGTCACGTTGACGTACGGCGGCTGGGACATGCACCGTGACATTACGAATAACTTCAATCGGCAAATGCCTTCCCTGGACCAAGGGTTGAGCGCGCTGCTAAACGATTTGGATTCGCGGGGCTTGCTGGATAAGACACTGGTGATGGTCAGCAGTGAATTTGGACGGACTCCCAAGATCAACTCGGACGCTGGGCGCGATCACTGGCCTAAGGTATTCAGCGTGATGTTGGCTGGCGGGGGAGTTAAGCGCGGTTTGGTGTACGGAGCCTCCGATCCAACCGCGGCGGAACCCGATCTCGATCCCGTGTCTCCGGAAAACTTGGCGACCACGATGTACCACTTGTTGGGCATCGTCGCTGATAAAGAGCTGATGGCTCCCGGCGATCGACCAGTTGAAATCGTGGACGGCGGCAAAGTGATCAAAGACTTGTTGGCATAGTCCGCTTCATCGCGTTGGAGAATCTCATGCAATCTATTGTTCAGCGTTGGTCGATGTGGTGCGCCGTGGTTTGCTGCGGCTTCGCCAGCACGGCACTGGCGGACCAGCCCACACTGTCCATGTTCTCTCCCGCAGGTTGCCAGCGCGGCACGGAAGTGGAAGTGCTGATTCGTGGCGCCCGATTGGAGGATACCAAACAGCTGTTGCTGTACGATCCAGGTATCGAAGTGGTCGAGCTGGCCGCGGACGGCGCCAGCAAAGTGAAGGCCAAGCTGCGTGTGGCGGACGACTGCCAGCCCGGCTTGCACGCGATGCGCTTGGCCACGGAAACCGGCATCAGCAACTTGCGGTACTTCGGCGTGTCTCCGCTCCCGCAGGCCAACGAAGAAGAGCCCAATAGCGATTTTGCGCAGCCGCAAGTCGTCCAGCTGAACTCGACACTCAATGGCGTCATCAAGTCGGAAGACGTGGACTACTATGCGGTCGATTTGAAGGCTGGCCAGAGAATGACCGTTGAAGTCGAGGGGTTGCGGCTAGGTACAGAGTTCTTCGATCCCTTTGTGGCCATCCTGGACGAGAATCGGTTTGAAGTCGCCCGCAGCGACGACGCGCCTTTGTTGCAGCAAGACTGCGTGTGCTCTTACACCGCCGAGCAAGATGGGCGGTTTATCGTGGAAGTCCGAGAGAGCTCCTTCGGCGGCAATGACCGCTGTCAGTACCGTCTGCACGTCGGCGATTTTCCGCGGCCGATGTGCATCGTACCCTCCGGCGGACGCCCGGGCGAGGTGATCGAGGCGACGCTCGTTGACGCTAGCGGTGAGAGTTGGCAGGAAAAGATCCAACTGCCAGATGAACCCGGCGATTTCAGCTACGTGGCTGTTCGGGACGGGAAGGTCGCGCCCTCCCCGAACAAGCTGCGTGTGGTCGACCTACCCAACGTGCTGGAAGCCGAACCCGACAACGACTGGACCAAGTTGACCGCCCTGGATGGCCCTGTCGCTTTCAACGGCGTGTTAGCTGAAGAAGGCGATGCAGACTTTTTCAAGATTAAGGGCAAAAAGAACCAAACGCTCCAGTTCAAAGTCTTCGGGCGCAAGCTACTTCGTTCGCCCATCGACAGTTGGTTGGAGATCCACAAGGCGGGTGGAGGGCGACTGGCTGCCAACGATGATTCCGGCGGGCCGGACAGCGTGCAGTCCGTCAAGTTCCCCGAGGACGGCGAGTACGTTGTTTCGATTCGAGACCAGCTGCGTGAGGGTAGCCCCATCCACGCTTACCGCATCGAAGCGGCGCCCAGCCCCCGCTCGGTGCAATTGACCATCGACGAATTGCAACGCTACGTCTCTCAAACGATCGAAGTGCCGCAGGGCGGGCAAATGGCAGTGCTGCTACGAGTGCGGCGGTCGGGGTTTGGCGGTGATATGACACTACGTCTGGAAGACGCGCCGGCCGGTACGGAGTTGGTCACGCCAACGGTGGCCGCCAATCAAAGCTACATACCGATGATGATCCGAGCCGATAAGGCGGCCCAGCCGGCCGCGGCCTTGGCAAACTTAATCGCAGAAACACCGCCCGATGGCGCCGGCGTTCAAGGTTTCCTGAACCAGCGCACGATGCTGGTCCGTGGACGCAACAATCGGGATATGTGGGGACACAACGCCAACCGTCTGGCGGTCGCTGTTACGAAGGAATTGCCTTTCTCCATCGAGGTCGTCCAACCGGAAGTGCCCATCGTTCGTGGCGGCAGCAGTTTTTATCATGTCAAAGCGCACCGCCGAGAGGGTTACAACGAACGGATCTACCTGCGTTCGCTCTACAACCCAAGCGGATGCTCGGCCAGCGGATCGATTCGCATCGAGCCCGACAAAAACGAAGCGCTGATCCCCGTGACCGCCAATACCAAGGCGGCGATTGGCAAGTTCCCCATCACGGTCTTGGCGCGAGCCAAATCGGTCAACGCCAACGTGTGGTCAGCTTCCGAGTTCATCACGTTGGAAGTCGCGGACTCGTTCTTCAACTTCAAGTTTGGCAAGACGGTCGCCGAGACCGGTGGCTCGACAGCGATTGGCGTCGGTGTAGAAGTAAAACGGCCGCCCGAAGGTGAAGTGGAGTTCGAATTGGTTGGTCTGCCGGCGGGCGTCACCTGCGAACAGCCCAAAGCGAAGTTGACGCCAGACATGAAGCAACTGTCCTTTCCAATCCAAGTGGCCGCCGACGCGCGGGTTGGACAGTTCAAGACGTTGTACGTGAAGGCTACGATTACCCGGTCCGGCGGCAAAATTGTCCAGACCGCCGGTCGCGGTGAACTGCAGTTGGCCGCTCCGGTGGCAGCGCCAACGACGGTCGCCAAAGCACAACCGAAACCGGCCGCCGCACCGGCTGCCAAGCCATTGAGCCGTTTGGAACAACTGCGGCAGGCCAAGGGGCTGCTGGGAGGCGGAGGTCAGAACTAAGGCAGCAGGTTGTTTGCCTAGAGTATTTTTACCCTGGATGTGGCCTGTGTTCGACGTTGGTGAGCAACCACCATCATTGATGTCACAGGCCATATGTGCGTGCGACTCGCATTGGTCTCTAGTTCGCGAAACAATATGAAATCTGTGATGATTCTTATGAAAAGCATCCTTCGGTCTATCGTGGACGTTTGCCGTCCTGGTCACTCGTTCCAGCGATGCCTGCTGGCGCTTTCCATGGGGGTCGCCGCAGCGATTACGGTGGCGTCTGCCCACGCGGATGAAGCGAAAGACAAGGCCGGCAATGGATCCAAAGCTGCGTCAGCGCCGGCCGCGGAAACGGATCTGGCGGCAGCCCAAGACAAACCGGCAGCTTTGACCTGGCAATCCGTCACCGTCTATCCGGCCGAAATCAAGTTGAGTGGCGCGGAAGACTTTCAGAATGTTATCGCGGTGGCGGAACGGTCTGACGGTGTCACCATGGATGTCACTGAGCAAGTTGCCTGGTCGGTAGCCGACGACTTGTTGCAAATCGATGCCTATCGGCTGCGGCCGACCCAAGATGGTCAAACGGAATTGACGGCAACTTGGAAAGGCCACACTGCTTCGGCGCAAGTGACTGTTGCCAACGCGAAAGAACGAAAGCCGGTTAGTTTTCATCTGGACGTCATGCCCGTTTTGACCCGCGCCGGCTGCAACACCGGTTCGTGCCACGGTGCCGCTCGTGGCAAAGACGGATTTCGGCTGTCTCTATTCGGCTTTGATCCAAGAGGAGATTACCAGCGGATTACGCGTGAAATTGGCATCCGTAGAATCAATCTGGCAGTGCCGGAACAAAGCTTGATCTACCTAAAGGCAATCGGTGCCGTACCGCATTCGGGCGGTAAGCGCATGACTGAGGACAGCGAGTATGCCAAGACGCTGCTGGCCTGGCTGCAGTCCGATGCGAAGTTGGACGCTGAGACGCCTCCGACGTGCACTCATGTCCAGTTGTTTCCCACGCAAGCGGTCTTGGAAGGCACCGGGGCCGCTCAAAGGATGGTGGCCGTTGCGCATTTCAGCGACGGCACCACGCGCGATGTAACTTCGTTGGCCGCGTTCACCTCCAATAACGAACGGACTGCTGCAGTCACCGACTTGGGTGCGGTTACCGCCGGAGTTCGCGGTGAAGCGTTCGTGATGGCGCGGTTTGATACGCACACCGTCGGCTCCCAAGTATTGGCGTTGCCCGAGGGACTGGATTACACGGCGCCGCCGGTGGCAGGCAATTACATCGATCAGCACGTGGGACAAAAACTGAAGCGGCTGCGTATCTTGCCCAGCGGCATGTGTACCGATGAAGAATTCCTCCGACGGGCGACCATCGACATCGTCGGCTTGCTACCGACTGAGCAGGAGTACGAGGAGTACATGTCCGACGAGTCGGCAGACAAGCGAGCTAAGCTGGTAGACCGCTTGCTGCAACGCAAGGAGTTCAGCGAAATTTGGGCCATGAAGTGGGCCCAACTGCTGCTGGTCAAGAGCAACAACCAAGTTAGCTACAAAGCCGCGTTTCAGTATTCCAGCTGGTTGACGAATCAACTGGCCAGCAACACTCCGATTGACAAGATTGTTCGCGAGCTGATCGCGTCCAGTGGCGGTGTCTTCGAACGGCCAGCCACGAACTTTTATCAGGTTGAACGGGATACCAAAAAGACGGCTGAGAACGTGGCCCAAGTCTTCATGGGAATTCGCACCCAGTGTGCCCAGTGCCACAATCATCCCTTCGATCGCTGGACGATGGACGACTACTATGGCTTCGCGTCGTTCTTCTCGCAAATTGGCCGCAAGACCGGCGAGGACTATCGGGAGATTATTATCTACAACCGCGGCGGTGGTGAAATCGCGCATCCCGTCACCAAAAAGGCGGTGCCACCTACGTTCCTGGGCGGTCCGCGCCCGGACACGAAAGGCAAGGACCGACGGGCCGTATTGGCAGAGTGGATTACCAGCCACGACAACGCGTTTTTTGCCACCAGCGTCGCCAATCGAGTGTGGGCGCACTTTATGGGCGTGGGCATTGTTGATCCCGTCGACGATATTCGCGTCAGCAATCCGGCCAGCAATCCGGAGTTGTTCGCCGAGTTGGGACAACGCTTGACGGACTATGAATTTGATCTGAAGCAACTGGTCCGCGACATCTGCAACTCAAACGTGTACCAACGCAGCACAGCTACCAACGACAGCAATCAATTGGATCAGCGTAACTATGCCTACGCTCGCGTGCGGCGAATCCCGGCTGAAATGCTACTGGATTGCATCTCGCAAGCCACCGCCACCAAAGATAAATTCCGTGGCCTGCCCCTCGGAGCGCGGGCGGTTCAAATCGCCGATGGCGGCACGTCAACCTACTTCTTGACCACCTTCGGACGCTCGCCTAGGACGACTGTGTGTGAGTGCGAGGCCAGTACGGATCCCAGCCTGTCGCAGGCGCTGCATTTACTCAATGGCAGCTCGACCCAAGGCAAGATACGGCAAGGCAAGCTGATCACTAGCTGGCTGGAACAGGAACTGTCCATCGCGGAGATCATTGACCGGATCTACATTCGCGCGCTCTCTCGGCTACCAACAGAACGCGAATCCGGCACACTGACTAAACTAGTAGCAGATGCGGGCAACCAGCAAATTGGATTGGAAGACGCCTTCTGGGCCGTGCTCAACAGCCGTGAATTCATGTTCAACCACTGATTTGCCAGTTACACCGATCGACGCAAGTTGAGACCGATGATTGGGCTTGAAGTGAATCTTGCGAATTCGACTGACCGCCACGTTGGTTGAGCCACCGGTGGATATGGGTAATCGCGAGTGATCCAGGGTCGGCGCCGCAGTCACCCTGCCTGCAAGACTCGTCCAGGGCTCACCACGCCCCTTACTTTCTGAAGAATGATGCAGTTATGTCAAACCTTCGCGTGTATCTAAAGATGCTTTCGTTGATGGCCGCGCTCTGTGGCTGCTTGACGGCACCTGGGAGCTGCTTGACGGGGAACGCTTTGGCCGCGGCGCCCGAGCAAGCGGCAGCCGAGAAAGAGAAAAAGATCACGTTTGAAGAACACATCAAACCGATTTTCCGCGAGCACTGCACGGTCTGTCACAGCGAGAGTGACAAAGAAAGCGACTTGGCGCTGGACACCTACGGAGCCACCTTGACCGGCGGTTCGTCCGGTGAAGTCATTGCCGAGGGGAACACTGGCGCGTCGCGCTTGTTCGCCCTGATCACACACGCTGAACGTCCGCACATGCCCCCTGACGAGGAGCCCATCGCCAAAGAAAAAATCCAGCTGATCAAGACCTGGATCGAGCAAGGCATGCCGGAGAACGCGGGCAGCAAAATCAAGCGATCCAACCAAGCTGCAGCGGCCATGTTGGGCGACGTTTCGCTCGGCAAGCCGGAAGGTCCGCCACCCATGCCCCAATCCGTCTTGAAGCAACCGGTTCGCGTGACCGAGCGAAGTTCCGCAATTTCTGCATTGGCGGCTAGCCCCTGGGCACCTTTGCTTGCCGTCGGCGGCCAGGAACAAGTGTCGCTCTATCACGCCCAATCTGGTGAACTCCTCGGCGTTATCCCCTTTCCAGAAGGCGAGCCCCAATCGCTGACATTTACCCGCGACGGAAAGCAACTGTTGATCGGCGGCGGCAGCCACAGTCGCAGCGGTTGTGCCGTACTGGTGGATGTGGCTACCGGCGCACGGATTACCAAAGTCGGCGATGAACTGGATACGGTGCTGGCCGCGGACATCTCGCCAGACAAATCGCGCATTGCGCTAGCTGGCCCCCAAAAGATCATCCGCGTGTTCGATTCGATTTCCGGTGAATTGGTCGTCGAAATGAAGAAACACACGGACTGGATTTTCGCCTTACGTTACAGTCCTGACGGCGTGCTATTGGCGTCGGGAGATCGCAGTAACGGATTGGTAGTCTGGGAAGCTGACAGCGGGCGGCTATACGCCGACCTGACCGGACACAAGGGCGCCATTCGTGGACTGGACTTTCGAGCAGATTCCAATGTGCTGGCCAGCGCCAGCTTGGATGGCACACTCAAGTTGTGGGACATGCTGGGATCCAAGGAGATCAAGTCGTGGAATGCGCACGGCGGCGGAGTCACCTCAGTTGCGTATTCCCATCAAGGGCTGTTAGCGTCTTCCGGCCGTGACTCGCGCGTCAAATTGTGGAACGGCAACGGCGAGCTGCAAAAAGAATTTAAGGGCTTAAGTGAGGCGGCGTTAGAGGTGGCTGTGACGGGCGACGCCAGCTGCATCGCTGGAGGTGATTGGAATGGAAAAGTCCAGCTGTGGCGCGGCGAAGATCCACAGCAGACGAAATTGGTGTTGGCCAATCCACCGTCGATTCAGCAACGGGTGGCCGCTACACAGGCAGCTCTGGAAAGCGTGCAGCAAAAATTTGGCCAGGCCCAAAGTGCCGCTGATGCCGCCCAGCAAGCGGCCAAGGAGTCTCAAGCCCGCGCAGAGGAAACAAAGCAGACCCATGCCGAGCTAGCCGCCCAGTTGTCCGCTCAAGACACGCGCCAGCAAACATTGACAAAGCAAGTCGCCGGCATCGATGTGCAGCTTAAACAATTGCAAGAACAAATGAACCGCTTGCGAGCAGAACGGGAAACTGCCTCAGGCACGCTGAAGACGGTGACCGCTGAACATGCCCGGCTGGTCGAGTCCGAGAAAGCCAGCCGCCAGTCGCTAGAACAACTGCAAGCGGAACATGAAAAGCTGGCTGCGACCGCGGCCACCGCCACGAAAAACCGTGACGCCTTACAAACCCAATTGACCGGGGCCCAGGCCGCCGCTCGGCAGGCAGCCGAGGATCACGCCAAACTGCAAGCCCGCGAAAAAGAGCTGGCCGCATTGGCCCAGCAATCCGCGGAACAGCTGACGCAAATAAGCGCTCAACTTGCAGACGCCCGCCAGCAGCAAACACAGCAGAAGGCAAGTACCGAACAACTTGCTAAACAGCTGGGCCAGCTACAAGCCCAGCTAGCCGAGGCGCGACGGCAGCTCGAGCAAGCGCAGGCAGCTCAGCGCCAGGCGCAACAACGGCTCGAGGAAAAACAACAGCATACATCTGACTTGGAAGCTAAGCTGTCTGCCGCTCAGCAGGCCGCCGCCGATACTCAGCAGCAGAAAGAGTTGTTCAACAAAGCCTACCGGCGACCCGAATAACGTCATCCAATTTGGGCACGTCGCCGGGCACCGGGGAAGCTGCGAATTCGGTCTGGCGCTGCCGATCGAAAGCGTGGAAAAGCTATTCGTGATCGGCGATTAAGGCGGCGTAGGTTGTGATCGACCTAAATCTGGCCGTCAGGGATGATGACTTAACGCGTTTTGGAGCATGTCGTCGATTAACGCTCAGAGTAACCGAGACTTTTGTCTCCCCAAACCGCTCACGCGTGCGTTAAAATGTTGGAATCATGAATCCAACGGCCAAACTCCTCTCGCTGCTGCCGCTGCTACTCGCTTCAGCAAACGCCGCCGAACACGTTGATTATGCGCGAGAGATTGCGCCCATTCTGGCGAAGCATTGCGTGCAGTGTCATGGGCCGAAGAAGCAACGCGGTGGTTTTCGAGTCGATGTTCGTACGAGCGCATTCGGAGAGGCCGATTCCGGCGAACTTCCAATTGTCCCCGGGGATATCGCGGCGAGCGAACTGATTCGACGCATCGAATCCACGGATGACGTTGAGTGGATGCCGCCGGAAGGGCCACGGATGACGCCCGAGGAGATCGCCAAAGTCAAGCGGTGGATCGAGTCCGGGGCCAACTGGCCCGAGTCAACTCACCCACGGGTCGCAACTCCGACCGAGATGGTGGTTACCGACGAAGACCGCCAGTTCTGGTCGTTTCAGCCTTTGGCCGACACGGATCCTCCCAAGATCGATGACGAGTGGATCAGAAACGACATCGATCGGTTTGTGCTGCGTCGACTCAAAGAAAAGGGAATCCGGCCAAATCCGATCGCAACTCCCGCCGAATTACTTCGGCGTCTGTCGTTCGATGTGATTGGGTTACCACCGGCAGACGACGATGTCGAGCGATTCTGTACCGATGTAAGCTTGACGGACCTGCAGCAACGAAGTGACCGCTTGGTCGACGATCTTCTGGACAGCCAGCACTTCGGTGAGCGATGGGCGCGTCATTGGATGGACGTGGCTCGATACGCTGACAGCGACGGCTACGAATCCGACAAAGACCGCCCGAGTGCGTATCAGTACCGAGACTTTGTCATTCGAGCATTCAATGATGATCTTCCCTTTGACGAATTCGTGCGTTGGCAGATCGCAGGTGACGAACTCCAACCGGACAATCCGCGAGCCGTCGCGGCCACCGGCTTTCTTTCGGCGGGCCCGGTGACGGGTGGCGGCGCTCCAACCGCCCCCGACATCGTGAAGAAGAAGGCGCGCTATGATGAACTGGACGACATGGTTTCGACCACCTCGCAAGCGTTTCTTGGCTTGACGCTCGCATGTGCTCGCTGTCATGACCACAAGTTCGACCCGATTCCGACCCGCGACTACTACCGCCTGGTTTCAGCCTTCGCGACCACCGAACGACGCGAAAGCCAATTAGCCCGCGCGAAGCGCGAACTCGACATCTGGGTCAAACGATCAAAGCACCAGTTGCTGCTGGAAAAGATCGACCAACTGAGCTGCACGCCCGACGAAGCAAAATGGCTTGCCGCCGGCCCTTTGCCGCCAGCGGAATCCAAGGCCGCATTCCGGAAGTATGGAAGTCGGGTCGAGTTTTCTGAGGACGAATGGCAAGCATCGCTCGGCGATCTCGAACAGTCGCAGCTGAAAGAACTCGAGCAGGCTGCAAGCGCTGCAGCCGATGACCAGTGGCTGGCGGAGCCCGCGCTGTACGTGTCCGATCGATCAGCGACGGCCGAAGAAGTGCGTCTGCTCCGTCGAGGCGATGTTGGGCTGCCAAACGACCTAGTGCAACCGGGATTCCTGACCGTCTTGACTGGAGAGCGATCCGCGGGCGACTACATCGCGGCCTGCCAAGATGATTCTTTGGAGTCCACATTCCGCCGATCAGGCGTCGCTATGTGGATCACGGACGTCGATGATGGTGCCGGGCCACTACTGGCTCGCGTCATCGTCAATCGAATCTGGTATCACTACTTCGGCGCCGGACTGGTTCGCACGCCGAACGACTTTGGATTGCAGGGTGAGAGGCCGACCCATCCCGAGTTGCTTGACTGGCTGGCGTCCGAGTTGATTCGCAATGACTGGCAGCTCAAACCAATTCATCGACTGATTCTGCAGAGCAACGCGTACCGGCAATCCGCTGCGTTTGACGACGTTCGCTCGGAAGTTGATCCGGAAAACCGATGGCTGTGGAGACGCACTCCAAAGAGACTGGACTCCGAGGCCATGCGTGACGCCCTGCTGGCCGCCAGTGGCCGGTTGAACCATCGTATGTTTGGTCCGCCAATTCGACCTTTTATTCCAACGTCAGCCATGGCCACGCGTTCCCGGGACAAATGGCCGGAAGATATCGAGGAAGGTCCCGAGCACTGGCGAAGAAGCGTTTACATCTTCGTCAAACGATCGATTCGCTTTCCGATGATGGAAGCCTTCGATGCTCCCGATCCCACCGCCAGCTGCGGACGCCGGATTCCGACCACGGTTCCGGTTCAGGCACTGACGTTACTCAACAATACGTCGATCCGCGATGCAGCCCGTTCGTTTGCCGAGCGCATTCGTGATGAGAATGAGTCTGAAGCGTCTCAAATCAAGTCGGCCTTCCGCCTTGCCCTGGGACGGCAGCCTGCCGAAATCGAGGTCGAAGCCGCCAGTCAATTCCTGTCGCAAAACGACGGAGCTGACCCGATGGCGGACCTTTGCCATGCCTTGTTCATGTCTAACGAATTCGTTTACGTCCAGTAGGAGTTGACTGAGTATCTATGCCATGCTGGCACGGAGAGCACGCCTTAGCGTTGCTCCTCATACCGCGCCGCCTCGGTGGCTGAACCCAACCTGCATCAGAATCAAAAATGAACTTCAACAGACGACAACTTTTGTCCTTGGCGGGTGGCGGCATCGGAACGTTGGCACTGGCCGACCTACTTCATGCAGACGGATTGCTGGAACAAAATCCGCAACCCCATTTCACTCCGACAGCCAGCTCGGTGATCTGGCTGTTCATGGAGGGTGGCCCAAGCGCGATGGACACGTTTGATCCCAAAGTTGCGCTGACCAACGGGCATGGCAAGCAACCGAACGAATCGATCGACGTCTCGTTCGGTAATCCG
>JANQOL010000505.1 GCA_028289675.1 Pirellulaceae bacterium | reverse complement strand
TCACAAGGCCTGGAGAAACTACCTATGAGAAAACCGGACTCAGCAAACTGAGCCCGGTTAACGTAAAGGTCTAGTTGAATTCAACCAAGCTTATTCGGGCAGCTCGCTGATAACTTCGCCAGCTGACTTGGAGCCCAAGGCACCCCAAACCCCGTATGGGCTGATGCCGCCACCGTTTTCCGGCGGAGCAACGACGCCCAGGTTTCCGGTGTCGATGTTTTCACTGACAAAGTGAACGCTACCGTCAGCATAACCACACTGTACGCCACCCACGTGTTCGCTGGTGGGCGTCCAGATTCCAGGTCCGTAGTGACCGCCGGTGGCACGCCAATCGTCCGAATTGCCGATCAAGCAGACGGCAGTGTTCGGAGGCAAGATCGTGGTCACGGCGTGGAAGAATGCCGCCCCGTCCGCCCAGCGATAGCCAGCTTGCGTATCACGGTTAAATCGAACGTAACCAGCACCGTAGCGTCCACCGGCACCAGTACCCCACAGGGCACGGCAAGTCAGCGGAACGTAGACATCCACGTCACCAGCGGACCAGGCTACCATCCCCTTACCGTTTTGGTCGGTCGGGATACGGCGCTCAGAGAAGGCCAACGTGTTACTGGTTCCGTCGGTGATTTGACCCATGGTGACATAGGTGTGACGTCCAAAGACGCCGCGCGTACGAATGGTCGGACGCTGAATCGAAACATTGGTGTCGTCGCGTTCGCTCAAGTTGTGCCAGGCACCGCGGGCGTAACAGTCGCCAGCGCTAAATCCATAGCACACGTTACCGTCCCAAGTCCGGTTGTTCGGGTCGCGAGTACGCCCCCAACCTGGATCACTTGGGCAGTGCAAGAACGACAACAGACCCCCGTTTTGGCGATACCAGTTGTCCCACGGGCTGCGCTGCTCGGCTTGAATCTGATTGTACAGCGGAGCTTGCTCCAAGAACGGCAGCATGTTCGCAAAGCCACTCATCCGCATACGCTGATTTTGAGTACGGATGGTTCCGGATCCGCCTTGGCGTGATGGAAACCGCTTGTAGGCCGACTCGTAATTGAGTGCAGCCAGCGCTAGCTGCTTGATGTTATTGCTGCACTGCATTCGGCGTGCGGCTTCCCGCGCGGCCTGAACGGCAGGCAATAACAGCCCGACCAGGATGCCGATAATGGCAATAACCACGAGAAGTTCCACGAGCGTGAAACCCCCGCGACGAGCGAATGATCTTCTCATTCTACGTCTCCCAAAAGTAGAAAAAATTACATCGGGTCAACCGACGAGATAGGACTAGACAGTCCTATGGTTATATTAAAGTCGGAGCCCGAGGTCAACGAAAGGTAAAAATCACGCCACCATTTCCGTTAACAAGGGGAATTTTTTTTCCGTACTTTTGGCGGGCCGGTTCTGATTGGCGAAGAATTTGTCGGGCTTCGCTATGGTTTGGGCGTTGTCGACCATTAATGCGCCCTGCCGCCCGCTACCGAAATGCACTGTCCGTTGATGAATTGGGCTGCGGGACTTGCCAACCAGCCGATCGTCTGGGCAACATCTTCGGGCGTTCCCCAGCGACCGAGCAGTGACTCGGAGCGAGCCCGCTGGTCCCAGTATTCGCTGGCCGCCGTCGATCCCCAGGCCGTCTTGATCCAACCTGGGGCTACGCAATTGACGCGAATATGAGGCGCCAGGGTTTGCGCGAGTGAACGGCTAAACGCGTGAACAGCTGCTTTGGTTGTGCCGAACAACTGCCCAGGATCGCCCTCCATGCCCGTCTCAGCCTGATCCCAGCCTAAATTGATGATGCACGGCAGGTTTGCAGCTGGCGGCTGCGTTCCTTCAAGCTGCCGTAGCCACTCCGCGCCGACCAGCCGCGATACGCAAATCGTTCCTTGCACGTCAGTCTGCCACAAGTGCTGGAGTTTTGCTTCGAAGGATGATCGCGCGGCATCAGACGTCAGAATGTCGGCGCCAGCGACATTGATCCAGGCCTGCAGATCGTGGCCGCGATGAAAGGCGGCTTGCACCAAGTCATAACATGCCGACGCGTTGGAGATGTCAGCGGTGATACAGTTGACGAGCGTGCTGGGATGGTTGACGGCGATTTGGGCCGCAGTCTCCTGCAGGCCACGGATGTTCTGACGCGCGTGCAGAATCAACTCATAGCCACGTCCGGCCAATTCGTAAGCCGTCGCTCTGCCGATCCCAGACGAACTACCGGTCACAACCGCCGTGGGCATAGGTGTCTCGCTACCAATTGAAACCACTGCCGGTGCCGGTTGCACGGACATGTCTTGTGTCATCAACATTGGTGGTCGCTCGCCAACACGGAAGACTGGCACCACCAAAAGTCAGGCTGTTCTCGAGCATCTTACTTTTGGTGTGGCCAGTTTTCGACGGAATGGACCACCATTCCCTTGATGACGCAGGCCAGCTGTCCGTGCGACTCGCACCGGAAGAGAACCTTAGCAATTGGTGAGCGACTTGGGTATGTGCTCGACGGCGAACCGATACGAAAAAAGCCGCAGAGCTTTCACTCTGCGGCTTCTCGTCACTGATCTGCCGGGTGTGGCGTCAATCAGAGTGGCAAAATATCTCGTTGCGACCTGTCGTTGCGCCGATTAGATCATTCTTTTACTTCTGGCGTAGCCGGTTGTCGACGATGTCGAGCGACCAACATGGTTGATGACGCAGGTCAAATGTCCTTGCAACTCGCACTAGTATTCGCAAGCGATGTCTGGATCACCACACATGTGGAAGTGGTTGTGGTCGATGTAGATGACTTCGACGGCTTCCTTGTCTTCCAGCGTGTAAGGTACTGGCCAGCCATTGATGGTGCGTTCGGTGAAGTAGACCGTGCACTTGTAGTGGGCGTGGTGCAGGTTGACCATGCCGACCAGCGGAATGAACCGCGGCGGATCGATGTAGTCGGCGATCTTGCACTTCACGATCCGAACGTTGTTGCGCTGCTTCTCGTGCAGCAGCGGAATGCCGCCGCGCACCGGTCGGGCACGCTCCAACGCTTGCATGACTTCGTCATCGCTGGGCGGATCCAACGCGACAGCCGGGCCGCCGGCCGTCAATGGGCCAATGATTGGCACCCGTTCGTAACGTTCGTGATTGTGGAACTCCAACTCTTCCTGATCTTGGAAGTAGGGGCTGACGGGAACAGGAATTCCCAGAGGACCCAGGTTCAGCCCGTTGGTGATGCCCACACATCCAGTGGAGGCAAACAACGTTGCCGAGATGATTAGTCCCAGGCATGTCTTGTGGTATGTCCGTGACATCGAACGATCCCTCGTATCGACTAGGTTGTTGGAGATTGAAGCCGTCCTATTGCCCACCCGGCGTTCCATGCTGATATCTCTTCACGACGGGTACGAAGGTCAACGACCATTCGCATCGCAAAGAGAGTAAGGGCGGCTCGCCTCCGTTCTACAACCAGTTATCGTTGTTAAGGTGGGGAGAACTTGCGGGTTTTTCGCGTTTTACGTCCGGAAAACTCGCCTTGATCGACTCCATTACCCATTGCTAGCATTGGCTCTTGGCCTCGAATTCCAACAGCGCGTGGCGGTCATGGAGACCAAACCAACGTAATTCGGATCGCTGCAATCGGACGCTAGGGCGCTGGCCCCGGGGTGTTGAGCCGCGTTTGTGATAGTTGGGCAGCCATGATTTTCCGTTTAGTAGTCAGCCGCAGCAGGCGTACTAACTGGCTTGCGAATCTGTATGCCTGCTGCGGCTGACTGCTACACACGGGGCCGTTGCTAAACACAGGTCCGCTACATTGCCGCCGGCAAGCTCACTGATGCGACGGCACACAGAATGTGCTCAACCCAAGCATGCAAAAAGCTCGAGTCGGCGGTGCGCCAACTCGAGCTTGGTAAGGTCATTTCGCGTGGAGGGTCAGACCACGCCAAACTGGTCAGGTTCAGTTCAGCTTACTTGCTGGTGAAGTCCAGGTACCACAGGCCATCGTCCCATTCCAAGGCTACCTTTCGCCAACCCAGCGGAACTTGCGGGTAAGGGTAGAAAGGTCCGATGTAGGGCCAAGCCGAAGGGCTGTACTGCTTGGGGTACGTGACCGCGCCGTAGTTGGGGTGAGCCGCGTAGCTAGGCCAAGCGTAGGAAGGCATGTTGGGTTGGTCGTAGCGAGGGGCTCCGACGCCGAATTCGCCACCTGCACCCTGCATGGCAACCGGATGTCCACCGACGTATCCGCCGTCGGTGTGCATG
>JANQOL010000472.1 GCA_028289675.1 Pirellulaceae bacterium | reverse complement strand
CGTCAGTCGACTGCCGAAACGGTTGACGAACACAGGCGCCTCGCGCCCCTCCGACTCCTCCGACGCTACTTGTCTGACCGGCAGATAGTTTTGCAGCGCGTCAATGGCGTACTTGCCCAACGGCGCCAAGCGTTCCTTGCGACCCTTGCCGCGCACACGCGCAATCGCTTCTTCAAAATCCAAGTCCCCGGAGTTCAGGCCAACAACTTCGCTGACTCGCAAGCCGGCGGAATAGATGGTCTCCAAGATCGCATGGTCCCGCTTTCCGAGCGTTTCGGATTGTGGGGGGGCAGCCAGCAATTGGCCGACTTCGTCGCTCGACAAAAAGTGCGGTAGCTTGCGCTGGCTGCGTGGATTTCTAAGCGGCTTGGCAGGGTTAGATTCGCACCAGTTCATTCGCTGCGCGTATCGATAAAAGCTGCGTAGCGATGCCAATTTGCGAGCGATGCTGGCATGCGCGTAGCCAGCCGTGTGCAATGCGGCCACATAACCTCGCAGATCGCGAGGCGTCACAGTGGCCGGCGCGACGTCGCCGCCTAGCGTGTCGGCCAGATAGTCGGCCAGATCGATCAAGTCTTCACGATAGGACTTGACGGTGAAGTCCGCCGCATTGCGTTCGACGCTCAGGTAGCGGAGAAACTGACCGACCTCGGTGTGCATCCGCAGTCCTAAATCATGTCCTGTTCGTGGCGGAACGAGAAACGGCCATTGCCCGCCACCATCGACGTGGTACTTGCAGGTGTGTCGGCGGCGGCCATCTCTCGAATCTTCTTGCTCATTACGGCAGCGTCGTACCAAGTAAAACTCAATTGGGGATCCGCAGCGTAACGGCCAAGCATGCGCAGGGTCTCTGTGCGGTTTTGGTCATCGTAAAGAAAGACGTACCGCTCTTCGCCTTTGACCATAGCCAACACATTGATCTCTCTGTCCATGCCTTGCCTCCTGCTGCATGACGCCCGCGCTTGCTCCATGAGTTATCGCTCGGCTACCAATCCACCGTCGAGCCACGACCGGGTGGATTGGTAGCCTGATGCGATCATCCGGTGAACATCTGGGTCGTCACCGGGATTCCAGGTTCTTTTGCTGCTAGCCACCGAGTTCGAACAGAAGGGGCCTCTCCCAAAGCGATACGCTTCTGCCAGCGTGGTTGGCTATTCGCAGCGGTCGCAACCAAACGACAAGGAGCTGATGATTGTGCCTGCCAGCTTCCTTGCCAAACGACTTACCGGGTGTATCGGTCGATGGGCCACCTTAAAATCAAGCGGCTTTCATCCTGTCCGCCGCGAGAAGCGAGCGTTTCGGACAGATGCAAGTAGCAACAGAATCGAATAAAGTCTTCACTGCGTTGGAGATACGCTTGCCAACCACCGAAGCGCGCATCGTCTCGGTAGTAAAAATATTCTGCAAGCTGCTCAGTGAAATCTTCGTCATGACCGTTAAAGTTGCGCATATGGGAGATGATCGGTGCGTGTTGAGGCAATTGCGGCGGGCGCTGCGCAGACGGAGCATCCGGTATGAACCCGCGCGCGTCCGGCCAATCGTCGGGCAAAGACACCGCTGGCTCCCAAGGTTCGCCGATGACTTCAACGGCAGACGCGCCTGTGACGGCCGGCGGGGGAGGTTCGCTACTGACGCTCACTGGTGGAGTCATTTGTAGATCCTCGCTCGGTAGTCGATCTTCGGGCATGATCGGTGGAGGAGCGCTCTCGACAGGCGTCTGTGTTCGCAGCTGCTCCACTGCCAGAGCTCGCTGTGCCTCATGGTGAATCCAGCGTGGGATATTCTTTTCCTCGTCGGTTCCCCAAGGCAGACCATAGCCGGGCAGCACCGGATGAAACCCGGGATTCGCCGCGTACCAATTCACTTTCAAACTCATGCGCGGCGGATAGTACGGTTCATAGTCGGTGATGGCGCCCACCAAGACCGCGTCTACTCCCAAGAACTGGGCGAACGCTTGAAAGTCCTCTCCACGAGCCAGCGGACGATTGAATTCGCTCAACTTGTTCTTCACCACCCCCAGCGGCAGCACCTCGAACCCGCGAATGGCCTGCACCTCGTTCAAGTAGGCCAACGACACTCGTTCGCCGCTCAACGTGGGTTCTTCGCTCTGGTTGCTGAACGGCAACACGGCCACCGTTCGCAATTGGGGGAAGGGATTGATCAATTGCGGCTTGCGCTTGATGTCGGGGATCAAGCTGCAACCGGACAGAATGCCGACCCACCAAGCTAGCAACAGCCAGCTGGTGCCTCTGAGGCTCAAAGTTCGGGGGGACCAACGACCGGCGGCAGGCACTCCGGTTTCCCTTTCGCGATCGAGCGGTTGAAAGAAACTCCGATCGCCAACTCGGTGCGCATCGTCCCGCACCCAGTGCCCCCCATGGCACTGACAGAGTTATCGTCATAACTGCTACAACCGCTTGAGGACAATTCTGCAACTAATGCGGTTTCCGCTGCGGTCCGGAGCAGCAACTAAAATGGACGCAGTTGCCAAAGGTGATGGCCCGCATGCCCTGTTGAGAATCCCAATGCCAGCTCTCAAGTTCCTGTACTTTGCCAGTCTGTTCACGCTTGTACTTGCAGGTACCGGTCGACACGCAGCAGCCCAGGTGACCACTCCAGACCGGCGTGGGCCGGAATACGTGCTGTCATTCGACCATGCGGACCAGCACTACGTTCAGGTTGATGTCGCGCTGCCGATCGAACAACCGGGCGGTCTCACGCTGTTTATGCCAACCTGGACACCCGGCTCGTATTTGATTCGCGAATACGCCCGCCACGTGGACCGTCTGACAGGCAAACTGGAGTCCGGTCAAGCGGTCGCCTTGACCAAAATCTCCAAGAATCAGTGGCGGACAGAAGAGCTGCCAGCTGAAATGATCGGCCAACAACTGAACGTCAGCTATCGCGTTTATTGCAACGAGTTGTCAGTGCGAACCAACTTCGTCGACAGTGAATTGGCGCTCCTCAATGGGGCTGCCACCTTCTTGACCTCTGCCGATTGGCTGAACCGTCCGCATCGTGTGCGGCTGAAGATGCCCGCAGACTGGCACCAGGCAGTGTCCGCGCTGGAGCGGCCTGTGGACGCACCGGCGTTTTCCTTCCGGGCCGACAACTACGACGAACTGGTCGACTCTCCGCTACTGATTGGCAATCCATCGATTCATCCCTTCCGCGTCGGCTCAGCCGAGCACTACTTGGTGATTCAGGGCGGTGACGGTTTGTGGAACGGCGATCGCGCGGCCAACGATGTGGCCAAGATTGTTCGTGAGCATCAACGGATGTGGGGACACACACCTTACGACCGGTACTTCTTTTTAAATGTGGTCGCTGAAGGTGGAGGAGGCTTGGAACATGACAACTCGACCGTGCTGCTGACTAGCCGCTGGAGTTTTCGTAGCGCCAAGAGCTACCAACGCTGGCTATCGTTGGTGAGCCACGAGTTCTTCCATACTTGGAATGTCCGCCGACTGCGGCCGAAGTCTCTGACCAGCTATGACTACCAATCGGAGGACTACCTCGCCGAGTTATGGGTGGCCGAAGGAATCACGAGCTACTACGAGGACCTGGCTTTGGCCCGCGCCGGATTGATCGAGCCCACTGATTTCTTGGCTTCGCTGTCGAAAGAGATTCTGACCTTGCAAACCACCCCCGGTCGACTTGAACAGAGTCTCACCGCCTCATCGCATGACACTTGGATCAAGTTCTACCGACCCAACGAGAACTCGCGCAATACCACCGTCAGCTATTACAACAAAGGCGCGGTGGTTGCTTTCTTGCTGGACATGGAGATTCGGCGGGCAACCGGTGGCGTCCGCTCGCTAGACGATGTCATGCGATCGCTATACGAACGTCACGGGCCGGGCAGAGGATATACGAACCAAGACGTCTTGCGTATCGCCAACGAGGTTGCCGGCATGGATCTCACCAAGTGGTTTGATCGGTCTGTGTTCCGCAGTGAGGAACTGGACTACGCGCCGGCGCTCGATTGGTTGGGTGTGGAATTCTTCCGTCGACCGGAAGCTGGCAAACCAACTGCAGAGCAACCATCCGTTTCCGAATCAAATGTCGCGGAGCAGGACGGTGAAGCCTGGTTGGGCATCAGTACGCAGACGTCGAGTGGACGATTGCTGGTCAGCCGAGTACCAACC
>JANQOL010000471.1 GCA_028289675.1 Pirellulaceae bacterium | reverse complement strand
CGACGTCGACCGGAACGGAATCGTCGTCTCGGAAGGCGGCTGCCTATACGTGCTGGAACGCTTGAGCGATGCCAAGCGGCGAGGGGCGAATGTGATTGCCGAAATCGTTTCCTATGCGGTGAACACCGATGCCACTGACTTTGTTCTGCCGAACCCGGAGCGACAAGCCCAGTGTGTGGAGATGGCGCTGCAGCGAGCTGGATTGTCGGCGGACCACATCGATATCGTTAGTACACACGCCACCGGAACCAGCAGCGGCGATGCCCAAGAGTGCCAGGCGCTACGCACTGTGTTTGCCGATTGTCAAGCGACTCATTTCAACAACACCAAAAGTTTCATCGGACACACGATGGGCGCTGCGGGAGCCTTGGAACTGGCCGGCAACTTGCCCAGCTTGGATGACAGTGTTTGCCATGCAACCATCAACTTGGACAATGTGGATCCCGACTGCGAACTGAACGGACTGGTTCCCAACCAACCTCGCGAGCTGAATCGAGTGCGATATCTACTGAACAACTCGTTCGGGATGCTGGGTATCAATTCGGTGTTGATCGTTCGCAAGTTGTAGTTGGGCAGAAGCAAGAACCCGGCTGAATCAATCACGGAGCGGTTAAGTGTCGGAGCCGGACCATCGACTGGACATTACGTCGGATCCGGCCTTGCCGTCGGATGGCTCGTCGACGTCTCCTGGAAACGGAGCAGCCGGCCAACCCGCTAAGTCGAAATCCAAGGCTCGAAAAACGGTGCGCATCTGGTTCGGTTGCTGTTCCGTTTACGCACGAATCCCCGTACCCGACCGTGTCATGAAATCGCAGACCTCGACGTGGCGGGTGCACTGTGTCAAATGCGGACAACTGGTCGAAATCCCGGTCTAGAATAGCAACCCCGTCAGGTGCACCGTTTGGGACAGCTGCACGCCGCCAAGAGACTGGCGTTGATGGCACAGACTTTGAGTGAGCAAGGGAGTCCGAGGCCCTGAACGATTTTGCTGCAGAAGCATGGCTCCGCCGCTGGTGCGCCATTTCGGCCGGCGCATTGATCTTAGCGACTACCAAGCTGTGGTTTCCCAACTCTGATGTCGCCACGTTTCCGCAGATTCCGCTGATTTCGTTGTGGGGGCCAGTACCAGTGCAAGTCGACTGGCTACTGTCAGCTGGATTGTGTGTGGGCTGGCTACTCATCTTCTGTGGGCGGGTACGTTTGGGAGGAGCTTTTGTGGTGGTCGCCGGATTCGGCTTGGTCTGGCTCAACCAACATCGACTCCAACCTTGGCATTATCAACTGACACTATTTGCTGCGCTCTTCCTGTGGATGTCTGCTGGCGGACGATGGAAGTGGTTGCAGCACATCACCATCAGCGTGTATTTCTACTCGGCGATCAGCAAGTTTGATTACGAGTTCCTCTACTCGATGGGGCCACGATTCCTGCAGCCAGTGTTGCGAGTTCTTGGCATCGGCGACTCTTGGGACTGGCAGACGTTGGCTTCCCTATCAATTTTGATTCCGGTCGGGGAACTCTTGATCGCCATTGGGTTGGCGTGGCCACGTTCTCGGTGGTGGGCCGGATGGGCCGCCATTGGCTTTCACTTGGGTTTGACCTTTTTGCTCAGTCCGCTGGGGCTCAATCATTCATTTCCTGTGCTGCTTTGGAATGTGCATTTTCTGGGCATCGCCGTGTGCTTATTTGTCCTTCGACCCAGGTGGGGTCAGTCTTCTTCCGCGACACTTGCGACTGCGAACGATCCGAGAGACCAGTTGGATGCACCTGAAAAAAGTCACGCACCAAGGGTACTGGTTCCGTTCACCCAGCGTTTGGCGGCCTTTGCCTGTGTTGTGCTGATGTTACTGCCTCTGCTTGAGCGCGCTGGGAAGTGGGACCACTGGCCAAGTTGGGCCGTGTACGCACCGCATAACTCGCGAGTTGATGTGTGGGTTGCCAGTACGAGTCGTGACAAGTTGCCCGCAACGTTGCGCGAATTGACAACCGAACCCGAACTTGGCACCTTGTGGATCTCGTTGCCTTTGCGCGACTGGTCCCAGCAAACGCTGGGTGTTCCGCTTTATCCGCAAGACCGCTTTCAACTAGGTGTGGCGCGAGCGATTGCCAACCAATTGAACTCCGAGATTGAAATACGAGCTACGCTACTTGGTCCCGCTTCGCGCTTTGATGGCCACCGCAACGAGTGGGAGCTGAGTGGTCGAACGGCGATCCGTCAGGCCAGTGAAAAGTTTTGGCTCAATACCATGCCGCGCGAAGAATTTGTTCCGCATGAAAACGACTAGAGCATATTTACTTTGGTGCGACTGGTTTTCGACGGAATGCGTAACCACCAGTGTTGATGACGCCGGCCATGTGTCCGTGCGACTCGCACGACAACCAGTTTCCGGTCGAGTGCCGTGTTGGTCTGGAATGGCAGGTCAAAAGGAACAGCGTAACGCTTCTGCGCGACACGTTGAGAGACAACAGAATGCCCGAATCTCACACTGTGCCCCTTTCGTCGCTTGCCGACACTCAACAGTTGGCCAGATTTGTAGCCGATGCCAGTCAACCTCCGCTGACCATCGGCCTGGTTGGCAGTTTGGGGGCCGGCAAGACGCAATGGGTGCGTTTTCTGGTCGATCAATGGGGTGTACCTGCCGAACAGGTGACGAGTCCAACCTATGTGCTGTTGCAGCAGTATGTGGGGAGATTCCGGATCTACCACTTTGATTTTTATCGTTTGGAGTCTGAGGCGCAGGTTTGGGATTTGGGGATCGAGGAGTTGTATGAACAACCCGTCATCGTGCTCGTCGAATGGGCGGATAAGTTTCCGACTTGCTTGCCGCCCGACAGGCTTATGTTGCAGCTGAAGCTTGGTCCTTTGGGGCAGCGAGCGGCTCAGTTTGCCTCCTTCGGCGACCATGCGGCTCATATCGCTGAGCAGGCTTTGGCGCGCTACAATTCGTAGGCCATTGTTGCTTTTGGATCCGTCGGATACGTGTCGCGATATCTCGCTCAGTTGAGTTCTCGGGTCCGTTGATGGTAAGCGCAACGCCCGCGCGGCGTGCACTCAGGTTAAACTGCTTCAGCTGGCATTTCAGAACGTCGTGACCGGGCGGTCGAGACTCCAACGGTGACCACATCGGCGCCGCTAATCGAACACCAACTCAACAGGTAGAAACAATGGATCTAAGCGATCAACAGGCGGAGCTTTGCTCAGAGAGCAAGTGGGATTTTTCGGACCTCAAAGCGATCTTTCTCAACTGCACGCTCAAAAAGTCTCCCGAATTGTCACACACACAAGGATTGATCGACATTGCCAAATTGATCATGGAAAAGAATGGAGTGACCGTCGACGAACTCCGTCCCGTAGATTATCAGATTGCCACGGGGGTCTGGCCGGATATGACCGAGCGTGGATGGGACCAGGACGACTGGCCGTCGATTTCCAAGCGAGTTATGGAGGCCGACATTCTGGTCATCGGCACATCGATCTGGTTGGGCGAAAAAACGTCCGTCGCGACGCAAGTGATCGAACGTTTGTATGCCACCAGTCACTTGTTGAACTCACAAGGACAATACGCATACTACGGGCGCGTTGGTGGCTGTTTGGTTACCGGCAATGAAGACGGGGCCAAGCATTGTGCGATGAACGTTCTGTATTCGTTGCAACATCTCGGGTACACGATTCCGCCCCAGGCGGACGCCGCGTGGCTGGGTGAGGCAGGACCTGGCCCCTCCTATCTGGATCCAGGGTCAGGAGGTCCGGAAAATGACTTTACGAACCGCAATACAACTTTCATGACGTGGAATTTGATGCACGCTGCACGGATGATAAACGACGCCGGTGGCATTCCAGCGCACGGCAACCAACGAGCTAGTTGGGACGCTGGTTGCAGAAGTGACTTTGCAAATCCTGCCTATCGCTAAACCGGCTGCGATCCGCTGATGCGCTGCCCGGGTGCGTTTGGATGCCCGGGTGCGTTTGGATGACTGTGCAGCTGCTGGGCAAGCGTCGAGAACGCTAGCGCGCCAGCTTTGGCACCTTTCGCGACGATTCACTGACCACATGGCACGCGGCAATGGTCGCTCCCATCGATACCAACGCGAGCAGCACGTTGCCGACAATCATCGATGGGTCACTCATGTCACTCAGCATCAAGACCAGGATAAGAAGAAACACGGCGGCTCCCACCGAGGGTGCGAATCGGCTTAGGCCATGAAGCCCAAAGCGAGCTGTGCCGGCTGCAAGTCCGGCCAGGAGTAGTGTCAGGATTCGCCGCAAGAAAGTTCGATCAACTTGCCAGCTTACCGCCAACAAGTCGGCGATAGAATTGGCGCTGTTCGTAGCGGCCCCGGACGCGTTCAGGGACATTAGTACCAGCCCTAGGTCCAGCAGCGAGATGCCGATTAGAATGACCACGATGGCCCACGATGGCGTGAAGAACACGACGCAGTACAGAGCAGACAGTAGGCTGAGTGCCATCCCGGCTCCCAAGCTGGTGGGATTGTGGAGATCAGTGACGATCACCAACAAGCCACAAACAGTGCCGCAGATGCAACCGTAAACTCCAATTCGGTTGGCTGTTGCCCAGCGTGTCGACCCGCGGAGAGTGTCGAACAGGACCCAAACCACCAACGGCAAAGTGGCAAAGCCCATTGCCGGTAGATCGAGCAGCGTACCGGGTCGAAACATCGTGCAGAGCGCGACTGCTGCTGCAAACACCATGGCAAGTCGCCAGGCGATTTGCTGAGGCCAATGCTCTTGGCGGAGTTGAAGTGCGATTTCTTGCACGTTGCCGAAATCCGACAAAACCTTGTCCCACGAATCAGCGTGGTGCTGGCACTGTGCGTCGACAGCAGCGGACGTTTCCAGCGCTTCTTCCAAATGCTGCGCTATTTCTCGGCGCCATGGCAGCAAACGCGTCCACCAGCCGAGTTGCGTATCTAGATAATGCTCGACAGTCTTGGACACGTTAGGTTGCATGACAGCCTTTCAACACGCGATTTACGCTGGATGAAAACAAAGACCATTCCTGCTGTTGGTGACTCAGCTCGTCATGTCCCAGCGAGGTGAGGGCATAGACTCGACGTTGCCGACCGGTCGATCCCGCTTCCCATTCGCCAACGACCAGGCCTTGTTTTTCCAACCGGTGCAGTGCCGGATAGACGGTGCCTTCCCGCCATTGAAAGGCGCCTTTGGAGAGTTGCTCGACGCTTTGTACGATTTCGTACCCATGCCGCTTCCTCTCGGCCAACACGGCTAACAGCAGCGTGGTCGTTGTGGAACCGATCAATTTCTTGGAAAACTGCATGGCAAGCTCCTCGTTTTTACCTCGACTGTCAATGTACATCGACCATCGAAGCATGAAGATTGAACCGTTTTCGCACAATGTCAATGGAAACCAAGTAGCTGGCGGCAGCTGCGTTGCGGCTGTCAGCCGGTCGGGGGCCGGGCGCGCGCGACTCGCACTAAGGGATTCGCACTAAGGGATTCGCACTAAGGGATTCGCACTAAGGGATTCGCAC
>JANQOL010000460.1 GCA_028289675.1 Pirellulaceae bacterium | reverse complement strand
GCCGACGGGAAGACCGACAGTTGCAGCGATCGCGGAAACAAAGGGCACCGAATCCGCGACTCCTGCCACGGACAGTGTGACTCCGGTGAAGGGCAAAGTCACCAAGGTAGAACGTCTGTGGTCGGTGCTGGCCGTGGCTGCCGGATTGTTGATCTCTGTTGGAATATGGCAGTCGTTTTCGGGCGGAGAGCAAGTTGGCTGGGGACTGGCAAAGGTGACTTCACTCAGCCCCGATCTTGGTGATGCTGAATACTTGCTCGAGTTGTCGCAATTGGCCGGCGCCTGGGACAATAAGACTCCTCCAACCACCGAGACACTGATCGCGCGACTCGAACAGTTTAAGACGGGCTGCGACACACTGCGCCGCGCTCCTAAGCCGCAGTTGCAGGAGGTCGACCAGATTTGGTTGGCTAAAAGTTGCCAGGAATGGTCAGGTGAGCTGGGAGTTTTGATCCAGCAGCTGCGAAATGGCTCGATCGACTATCACGACGGCTTGCTGGAAGCAAATAGAATCGCCGAAGGCATGGAGTCCGCGCTGATCGACAAAGCTGAGGAACTGGCCTAACCCGGACACCGCATGGGGCTTCGGGTCCACTCTGGCTAGACGTGTGCCAGGCATCTCCAAGACCCGCCCATGCGGGTTATTCGCTCGCCACCCGAAAACCGCTGCTAGCTGAGTTTCAATTGATTGTGGAAACCCGGTAACTAAGCTACGCAGTGATTGGCTGGTCCTGAACAGGACGGCACCCGACAGACAACCCCGCCCGCCCGTGCTCTGTCACTAGGGTCTACCGAGATCCACTGCGCCGATGGTGCGCAGCTTACTGGCATTTCCTATCCACCGTTGAAGTTCTTCAACATAGGCATTTTCAATGACTCGCAGCTGGCTTTCATCGCTCCGTAGGTCGTCTCAAGAACTGCATAACAATCGCTTGCGTCGAGCACGGCGGCAACGGCTGCGTCAATCGATGTACTCGTCATTGGGTGTCAAGCTCCAGCCGCGCGTCGAGTCTCTTGAAGATCGTCGCCTGCTGGCGGTGGTCGCGTACGATTCAGCATCTGAAGAGCTCACTTTCGATGCCGATCTTGGCGATACTGATGACGTACGCATCGTGGGCAATAGCGCGACCGACACGTTGCAGTTTATCGTTGGGAACGGTGACGCATTGACGCTGGCCGGTGATGCTCTCGCCAATGCGAACTTTGTGCTGTCCACGACAAACACGTCAAGCGACACGTTGACCATTGACCTAGCTGGCGCCAACGTACTGTCGCTGGAAGTCAACGCGTTGGACATGGGCGACACAATCGACGCCAGCGCGGAAGACGGTGTTATCGATGATCTGCTGACGATCAACGGGGGATCCGGAAACGACATTATCACCGGCTCTCAGAGTGGCGATGATCTCTTCGGCAATGGTGGCAACGATGTCATCAACGGATTGCAAGGTAACGACCTCATCGCTGGCGGCGGTGGAACCGACATGCTGGACGGTGGTCCAGGAATCGATATCAACAGCTTCGCCGACTTGAGTGTTGGGGTAGTAGCCGACTTGGGTAGCGGGACTGTGTCCTACCAGCCGGCTCCAGGCGTCACTGTCTTTGAGCGCTTTATGGGTTTTGAAAGCTTGGAGGGCTCCGGTTTCGACGACCAACTGTTCGGCGATGGCGGCAACAATGAGCTGCTCGGCGGCGATGGCAATGACTTCCTGTCAGGTCGAGGTGGCGGGGATAGCCTGGAGGGCGAAGAAGGCCACGACATTCTCCAAGGTGGCCCAGGCCCCGATACGCTCGACGGCGGGATGGGTTCGGATACCGCGGACTATCGAGATATCAACCGGCAAGCGGCCGACCCGACGATTGCCGGGGTTACCGCTGATCTTGATGCCGGATTCGCCGAATACTTGGCTGGCGGAATCTTGGGCAATCCGGTCGTAGTCGATGCGCTGACAGATATCGAGAATCTGACTGGTTCGGAAAACGATGACGATCTGCGCGGCAACGCTGATCCCAACTTAATCGCTGGTGGGGCCGGAGATGACACGATCGATGGGCGCGGAGGCGCGGATTTCTTGCGGGGCGACGCGCTTGGTCCGGGAGCAGCCCTCCAGGTAGAAGTTGAAAACTTGCTGCCTGCCGGCGGTACCTTCTTAACGCCCGTCTGGTTTGGATTCCACGATGGTGCGAACTTTGATGCTTACGACATCGGTGCGCCCGTTAGTCTGGGCGTAGAACGCCTGGCCGAAGACGGCTCCGTCGAGGGAATCGCCGCTGAATTCAATCAGCAAGTGGGACCCAACGGTGTCGACGCCACGGTAGCCGGATTTGCTGGGGCACCCGGACCGATCGATCCTGGTGAATCCACCAGCTTCGCTCTCGATGTGGACCCAGGTTTGGTCGGCGAAGGTTTCTTCACATTCATGTCGATGGTCATCCCCTCCAACGACGCAATCTTGGCAGTCAGCGACAATCCGCTGACCAATCCAGTATTCGACGCTGGCGGCAACTTCTTAGGCCCGGTGGTCATTGAACGCATAGGCGCCGATGTGCTGGATGCTGGAACAGAAGTCAACAATGAACTGGATGCTGCGTTTATCAACCAGTTGGCTCCCAACACTGGACTAGTCGAAGGCGGCGTGGCGAGTCCGCACCCCGGATTCAACGGCTCCGTTGGCAACCCCGGCGGCGCGCCCGTCAATATTCTGGGCGGTGTCACTGCGGCAGGGACCATCGTGGATCCGATTGACGGTGACTTTACCGCAGACAACGATCTGTTGTTGAGAATCACGATCGATCAGATTGCCGCCGGGAACAACACCATCATCTCGGATCCCACCGACACGGTGGATGGTGCGGGCGAAGTCACGTTGATGCTCGGTGCTGGCGATGACAACGTCGAGATTGCCACCGACGGCGGAGACGTGGTCGTCGAAGTCAACGGAATGGAGGTGGTCCGCAGGCCCGCAACCAACGCCAACCCGATCACAATCAATGGTGGTGACGGCGACGACAACTTGACAGTGGACTTTACCGCTGGCAATCCGGTCCCAGCAGGAGGATTGTTCTTCAACGGCCAAGGGCAAGCCTCGGCCGGCGGTGACGCGCTGTCAGTCATCGGCAGCTTTACCAACCAAGAATTCAACTACACTCCGCCGGGCGCTGATGGCAACAATGGCGACATCAACCTCGATGGATCCGTGATCACCTACACCGGATTGGAGCCGATCAATGCTGGTAACGCGGTGAATACGATTTTGAATTTGCCAGCTGGTTTGGCAAATGACGCCACGCTGCGGAACAGTGCCGTGGCCGGTGAAATCGAGATTATTGACAACGGTGCGACCTTTGAAGATACGGTCATCCCCAATCCCACCGGCTCTTTGACCGTCAATCTTGGCGATCAAGGGGATGACCTGCTCATCGACGAATTGGATGCGGCTTTTGCCGTGCCCATGACGATCAACGGCGGTGCCATGGATGACACAATTCGAATCCAGGCACTAGGCGCCGCAGCTTCGGCCACCATCAATGGCGGAGCTGAAAACGACTGGATCATTCTTGGCAGCGCAGGAAACTCGTTAAGCCCGATTCTGGGTAACGTGCTGGTTGATGGCGGCGTGAACGAAGCGAATCCAACGCTGTCCCTTTCCATTGGCGGGGACCTCAACACACTGGACCTGGGGGACCGCCTCACGCTGCGAGACGAAGGTGACGCTGGTGCGCATACGTACAATATCGGCGCTACTACGTTGAGCCGAACTGGGACGGGCACGATTACCTACGGCACGGTCGAAACGA
>JANQOL010000446.1 GCA_028289675.1 Pirellulaceae bacterium | reverse complement strand
CCTGAACCGAGACGACGAGCGTGTGGAATTGGCTTGCCAGGGTGGCGTCACCACCGTGCTGCTCAGCTCATCCCGACTACCCAGTCCGGTGGTGGCTTTCAAGCTAGGCCAAGTGCCTCGCGCGCTGAAAGATCCGGTGGCGTTGCGTTTTGAACTGAAAGGGAATTTGACCGACAGCGCGGCGAATCTTCGACGAACGCTAGCAGCCGGGCGGGCCTACGCCGAAGCTTGGAAGAAATACGACACTGAAAAAGCAGCCTACGAAAAGCAACTGGCCGCTTACGAGGTAGCCAAGAAGAAATACGATGCGGCCATGAAGGCTGCCGCGGCTAAACGCGCCGCCGAAAAAGAGAAAGCCGAGCAAGCCGCCAAAGAAAAGGGGCAATCCGACAAAGACTCCGAGAAGCCTACAGGGCAAACGCCCGGTGGTGAAGCGGACAACAAGGAAGATCGTCCCGAGAAGGGTAGCGACTCTGGCGATGCGAAAACGCCACCGGGCTCCAGTAGTCCGCCGGACAAAACGAGTAAAACGCCAGCAGAAAAGACATCCACCGCCGGCGACAAGCAGTCCGACAAGTCGGCTTCCAAACAACTGGTCGAACCCGAAAAACCCAAAGCGCCGAAAGCACCTCGCAAGAGCACGAACTCAGAACCCTACCGTCAATTGTTCGCGGGAGAGTTGGTGGCCATGGTCGACGCGTCGGAAACAAAAGCCGTCGAACTGGCGGTTCAGATCTTTCGCCAGGAATTCAAACTGAAGACCGCGATCGTATCCGGGTACGCGGCGGCGGCCAGCGCGGAACTGCTGCATGACAACCACGTTCTGACCGTCGTCGGTCCCACGCTCGTCGAACAGCGTGATGGAGTGGCGTGGAATGTTCCCGCCGAGTTGGCGGTGGCCCGCGCTGCGTTTGCCTTTCGTTCCCAAGCCACGACCGGTGCTAAGGATTTGCCCAGTGCCATTGCCTACGCCGTTCATCTAGGCTTGGGGGCCGATGAGGCGCTGGCTGGACTGACCACGCAACCGGCCGAATTCTTGGGACTGGATGGCATTGGCCAATTGGCTCCTGGCAACGACGCGGACCTCGTCGTACTCAGCGGCCCACCCCTGCACCTGTCCACCAAAGTTTTGGCAGTCATGATCGACGGAGAGTGGGTTTACCAAGCCGACGACTTCAATGCTGGACGGCCGCAGACCGGTGCCAGCGCAAGGAACCGAGCGCGATGAATCAGAAACTGATCCGGGTAGTGCTGTTGGGTTGCACATTGCTGGCATCCCTGAGCCAAGTCGTCAGCGCACAACCGGCGGAGGACACTACTTCGCCGAAAGCCAAGCCCAAACTGGCGATCCACGTCGGCAAGATCATTACTTGCGCCGGGGAACCGATCGTGGGGGGCACCTTGCTGGTCGCTGACGGCAAGATCCAGTCTGTGGGCAAGACGCGAGACATCGAAGTACCTGAAGGCTACCAGCAGATTCACCATCCGGACTCCTTCGCCATGCCGGGCTTGATCGAGGCCCACTCGCATGTCGGCGGGTCTGGGGACTTGAATGAAATGGTCTACCAAACCAATCCCGAACTCCGGAATTGGGATCAGATTATTCCCCACAACGATCAGTTGAAGGTCGCCATTGCTGGTGGCGTCACGACCATTTGCTTCATTCCGGGCAGCGGCACCAACATGGGCGGCTGGGGCACGTTAATGAAGACGGGCCCAGGCACGCTCAAAGACGTGATCATCAAAGCGCCCGGCGTGCTCAAAATTGCTCAGTCGGGCAATCCCGAACGCCGCGATGGAGAAGTTGGCTCCGGCCGCATGGGCATGAATCACGTGATTCGCCAACAGTTGATGGAAGGCCGATTGTACGTTCAGCAATGGGATGCCTTCGAAGCGGGTAGGACGAAAACAAAACCGAGAGTAAATTTGCGGCTGGAGTATTTCAAGCCGTTGTTTCGCCGTGAGATCCCCGTGGTAGTGCATACGCAAGCCTATCAGGTCGTGCAGTCGACGCTGCGGATCTTGCACGACGAAATGAACCTGCGGGTGGTGATCGACCACGGTACGTTTGACAGTTACAAGATCAGCGAAGAGATCATCAAACGGGATATTCCCGTCATGGCCGGACCGCGTGGTTTCAGGTACGAACCGGAAGACGGGCAGATCAAGGGTATTGTCGCCGAGTACGCGCAGCGTGGCGTCAAAGCTTTGGGAGTCAACACCGACGCGCCGGTGATTCCTCAGGAAGAGCTGGCATTCCAAGCCACGATGGCGGTCAGGTATGGCTGGAATGAAGAAGATGCCGTGCGGGGACTGACCATTGAACCTGCGAAAGCGTTGATGATTGCCGACCGCGTGGGATCGTTGGAGCCTGGGAAGGACGCCGACATCCTCATTACAACGGGGTCAATCATCGATCCACGCAACTATGTAAAACAAGTGTTTATCGACGGTGCGAGCGTCTATGACATTCGCAAAGATCGCCGTCGGATGTAGAGAGTGCGTTTTTTTTCGGCGCGAATTTGTTCGATCGCTGGTCGTCATCATGCCACTGACGATACCGGCGAGTTGCCCGTCATTGTCGCCACCCATGGCGCTGCGTTAACTATTCAATTGGCAAAACATATGAAGCGGAAACTGTTGCTCAGCTCGTTCCCCAGATTGCCAGCTGGTGCGCTGACCGGGTTGTGCTGGGGGCTGTTCGGTCTGTGGCTATGCGGTCCGGTTCAACCCTTGCTCGCGCAGCGCACGCTGGCCATTGTCGACGCGCGAATCGAGACCGCTGGTAAAGCCGGTGTGATCGACAATGGCACATTGTTGGTGCGCGATGGCAAAATCACCGCGGTGGGCTCCGACGTGCAGGTGCCGGTCTCCGCCCAGATCATCCAGGCCAATGGGCGTACCGTGACGCCCGGTTTTGTGGACCCTTATTACGTCGTACCCATCGGCAGGAAGACGCAGAGTTCTGCGGTGCGCACCATCGTCTTTCGTGGACGCACATTCATTATCGGCGGTAGTTCGCCATCAATAGCCACGACATTTGCCAAGGTCGCTGACGGCTGGGATCCCACCGAGATCGATTGGTCGGTAGCGCGGCGTAGCGGGATCACGACCCTGCACGTGGTCGCCAGTGGCTATGCTCAATCCCTGCTGGCCAAGACCGGTCGGGACGCCGCGCAAATCACCAAGGCGGATGGTTCTCTGCTGGTGTCGGTAACCAACAGTACCAAGAGCCTGAACGTGCTGCGTGTCGGCATGAAACCACCCTCCAGTTCGAGTCGGTCTAGCTCGAGCAGATCTAGTTCGTCAAGTCGCACGACCGGCGCGCCAACGTCCCGCCCGACATCCACCGGCTCCGCGCCCACATCATCCTCGTCCAGCCGCACTTCGCCCACGACAGCACTGTGGGCTGACGTTCGTAGCGGGAAAGCGCCAGTGTTTGTCAATGTCAACAACGCGGCCGCCATCTTGCATGTCGACCAGGTGATGTCCGAACACGAAAAGACCAAAGTGGCCCTGATCACGTCCGGAGCGAACGCCTATCTGGCACGCGAACAGTTGGATCCCAAAAAGTGTACGGTGATCCTGTCGCCTCGCATTAGCGAAGTGCCCAACTCTAGATATCGCATTAATGTCCCCAGTCTACTGGCCAGCCGCAAAGTACCATTTGCGTTCTCGCTGTCTTTGGCCCAAACTGAATTCAGGCAGGCCCAGGATACGCCGTTGTTCGGGCTAGCCGTGCTCGTCCGAGGTGGCCTGGATCGTCAGCAAGCCTTGCGCGCACTGACAATCGAACCAGCCCGCCTGCTGGGCGTCGACAAACAAGTGGGTTCGCTGGAGGTTGGAAAGCAGGCGAATTTCTTGATCTTTGATGGTGACCCGCTGGAGCCCACCACCGCTTTGGACCGCGTTTTTGTTGAAGGGAAGCCCCTTGATGAATCCTAGTGCCACCCAAGTGCCCAGAGCAATGATGTTCCAAACGTTCTGCAGATGGCTGACGCTGACTTGCCTGCTGTCGGCGGCCTGGTTTCCCGCCCAATCCGGATGGGGACGATCGGTCCCGGACAGCCGGACTGATTCGTCAGCTGACAAGGACGAGCCTGCGGCTGCCAAGGAAGACAAAGCCGACGACAAAGAGCAGACGGCTGAAAAAGCCGACTCGGATGTGCTGGCGATTGTCGGTGGCGACATTATCACCGTGACTCGCGAGACGATTCGAGGTGGCACCATTCTGATCGAGGACGGCAAGATCACGGCCCTGGGAACAGCTGTCGACATTCCTGAAGGCGCGAAGCGAATCGACGCGACTGGAAAGACAATTACTCCGGGATTCATCGCCATGAATGCATCCCGCTTGGGACTGACCACCTCCAGTGATCGCGGTGAGAAGCTGGCGGATCGGCTCAACCCTTTCGATCGCAATCTAAGTCTGTCTTTGGGCGTGGGGATCACGACAGCTTGCTTGCAAGTGAGTACCAGCCGCGGCAGCCGCTTTGGACGAGCCCCGGGAGAGGACTTTCCTTACACCGAGCAGTTCCCCGGACTGGATCCGGACGTGCGGGATCTACCGCCGACAAACGACTCGACCATCGATCCGCAGTTGGCGCGTGACTACGGCGAGGCCGTCTCACTGTGTCCGTGTTGCGGACTGCCGATTTTACCAACCGAGCCAATCACGCCGGCCAGACCCACACCGATCACGCCGCAAAAAAATGTGGTCATCAAAATGTCCTACGGTCGGCTCCAAGGGATGTTTGTCGCGGAAAACGCGATGTTGGACGTGACCGCCGGTTCACTGACTGGCGCGCTCAATCAGCGCACCTGGCGTGAGCAATTGGAAAAGGCGCGCCAGTATCTGAAAGATCAAGCCGAGCATGAGAAAGCCACTGCGAAAGGCGAGAAGAGTCGCCCACCTCGCAAGCCCGTCAGCGATGAAGTGTTACGATTGGTTCAGGACGAAATCGCGCTGCGTATCTCGGCCAGTACCGTGTCTTCGATGCGCGACATGACTGAATTGGCTAGT
>JANQOL010000218.1 GCA_028289675.1 Pirellulaceae bacterium | reverse complement strand
CCGTCGACTGGAGTCAGCCGGGTGAGAAAGCACCTTTCTCCGAAGTCGCTGGTAGCGAAAAGGTCTGGCCAGCCGATCTTGTGCTGCTGGCAACTGGCTTTGTCGGGCCCGAATTGACCGTCGGCTCCCAATTGGGTTTGGAAACGCAGAACCCTCGCGGCAATTGGCAGACTTTCGCCGGTGAACACGGCCAATTTGCGACCAACATCGAGGGAGTATTCGCCGCCGGCGATTGCCGCCGAGGTCAGTCGCTGGTCGTGTGGGCCATTAATGAAGGACGTGGAGCCGCCCGAGCTATCGACATTTTCTTACAGGGCAACAGCAGCTTGCCCGCGCCAGGCGTTACCCAGGGCACCGCCGTGGTGCAGCTGAGTGTTTAGTGCGAGTCGCGTGTTGGTGTACAGCTCGCCGCACCTACAAGATGGTTGCAAAGGCGTACAAGAATCGTTCCCAAGAGCAGGAACTCGCACTAATCGGTCTCCGCCAAGCTGACGGCGTGATCTCGAGCCACGATGATGTGGTCAACGACACGCACTCCCAACAACTCACCGGAACGTGTCAAGCGCTCAGTAACCTCTCTATCCTGGCGACTGGGAGCAGGATCTCCGGAAGGATGATTGTGAACTAGCAAAACGGCGGAGGCTGCATCGCGGATCGCTGGCCGAAACACTTCGCGCGGATGCACCAAGCTGGCATCTAACGTGCCAACCGTGATGCGATGCGTATTGACGGGTTGCAATTTGGTATCCAACGTGACGACGTGAAACTCCTCCTGCAATCCATCGTGGGCCAGGCGCGAAAACTGTCGCCGGCAGTAGTCGATGGCAGCGTGTGAACTGTTGATTCTCGGTCGCGGGGCATGGCTTGCCGTCGCGGCAGCCACGCGTCGTCCCAGTTCGATGCCGGCCATGATCTGGCAGTAAGCGACCTCCGACACTGCGGGGCTGATCGACTTTAGCTCGGCCGCGGACTGCATGGGCAATCCGTCAAGCTTGCCTTCAAAGCGTCCAGCCACGCGCTGCCCGGCTTGCACAGCTGACTCTCCCTTGCGACCCGAGCGAATCAAGATGGCAATCAACTCGCTATCCTTCAAGTTCTCCGCGCCCAGATTCAGCAGTCGCTCGCGCGGACGTTCCTCCTTGGCCGCCTGCTTGACCTGGTTGCCGCCAGTGAATTGTTGTTCGATCCAACCGGCCGAGTCGAATGTCTCGCGATCCACGATCCAAGTGAACCGGCGGGGCACGCCCGCACTTTCACTCTTTAACACACCCAGCACGCGATCAGCGGTCAACTGTTTCAAGACGTTTCCTATGAACTGAGTCTTGGCTTCTTTGCATCGCGTGTGAACGTCAACCGGATCGAAGTCCTCTTGGGCGGCCACCAGAGCCAACACTTCCTCAAACTGAGTTCGTCGACGGTTGCTCGTTTTGTCAGGCATAATTCGTTTCCTCCTCAAACTCATTGCCATTCCAGGCCGTATTTCAATGGGGCCTGTGCACAGCATCGTTTCTCAATCGCTCGTTTTTTCGGAGGCTATTTTATCGTGAAAGCGATGGACCGGTCGCCCGACGAACGACAACAAATTGCATTGCGAGACGTTTTATGGATAACGACCGCAGTGGCTTTCGTCCTGGGATACGCGCGGACGCTGGGCCAATCGGCCCTGATGCAGGCGGTAGTCTACGCGACCCTGGCAGTTTCGGTGGGCTGTGTCGTTGGATGGGTTGGCCGGAACATGCGAGACGGACTGTTCTGGTCGGCCGTGATGGCCTTGCTGGCGTACGTCGCCGTGGCCGGAGGTCGCTTACCGAATTCCGCGGTGGTCATTGGATGGGGAGCAGTCGGCGCGGCATGTGGAGCCCTGGCGGGCGTTCGCTTGCCGACATCCGCCTGGCTTGGCAGCTGGACAAGTGCTGCTTGTGGGTTGCTATTGATGGCTGGCTGCATTGTCGTAGCCGGACACTCACTCAGTTGGCTACTGATGCTGGACGTCGTTGCCGCGGCGCTCATCGGCTGTCTGCTACGGCCGTTTATCACGTTTCTGCAATGGTTCGAGCAACGTAGCCGTCAACCACGGGTCGTGCTGGTATCGTGGCTGACGCTGACGGTGGTGATTGGCAACGCGCTGGTTCCCATATTGGGAGGCGTACAGCGTTAAGCCTGCATCGCGGTGGACGAACTGGCGTTACAGCGCCGGCGGATCCCAGTCAGGAATACCGCGTTCTGCCAACTGCTGCTCGTAACGCACTGCTTGCGGCTGCTGCGCGGGAGGCACCGCATCTTCGTTGACCATCAACGGCACCGTGTCCGACCACCATTGGTCATAGGCCCGCCTCAGTTCATCCACTACGTCGGGATGCCGATCGATGACGTTGGTTGACTCGTAAGGATCCTTGGAAATGTCGTACAGCTCTCGGTTGTTCACAAATCTCCAACGTTCCGTGCGTACTGCACAGTTCTTGAACTTGGACTCGTTTGGATCGGCACCCTTTTCCCAACGTCCTTGATGGACGAACAACTTGCGATCCGGCAGGTCGGCCTCAGGATTCTCCAACAGCGGCAACAGGCTCCGGCCATCGATCAGATGCGCGTCGGCGGGAATCGCAACGCCCGCCAGTTCGCAAAACGTTTTGTACAAATCGATGTGAGCGGACAATTCGTCGATATCCACTCCCTCTCCCAAGACACCCTTCCAGCGCCAAAACGCGGGCACATGGGTACCTCCCTCGTACGGAGAGCCCTTGCCCGTCTTGAAACCCGCCGTGAACACGGGCACGCGTTTGCCATGACGTTTGGCACTGCGGCCGGCCTGGCCGTTGTCAGTCATGAATATGACGAGCGTGTTGTCCCAGGCATTCCATTGATCCAGTTTCCGCATCAGCAGGCCAAAATTGTCGTCAATGTTCTCGATCATGCCGTAGCGGCCCGCCAAGTCCTCACTGTAGCCCAAGTCTAGAAACCGTTGTTTGTATTGCTCAGGAGCAATCATTGGTCCGTGAGGAGCATTGAGTGTCAGGTAGGTAAAGAACGGTTGCTGAGCATCCAACTGTTGCTTGGTCCACCCCAGAGCGGCTTGGAAAAACACGTCTGTACAAAAACCGTTGGTCTGCACGATCGTATCGTCGTTCAGAATCACACAATCAAAGTACCGGTTCGTACGGTTGGGCGGAAAATCGGCGCAGCTTCCTGGGTAGGACTGTCCGATGCCTCCCGCCCCATGAATAAACGTTTTGGAGAATCCACGGTTGTACGGCTGATAGGCGTCTTCGTCGCCCAGATGCCATTTGCCAAAAATCCCGGTCGCATATCCGTTTTGCTTTAGCAGTTGAACAAAGGTGGTGGTACTGAGCGACATCCGCTCGCGTTCCTTGATGGTGTGCGTGACTCCATTCCGAAACTCGTGACGTCCGCTAAAGATGGCCGACCGCGTTGGAGCGCACGTTGGGCTGACATGAAAGTCGGTAAAGCGAGTCGCCACTCCGTGGAACGCATCCAGATTTGGCGTCTTCAGCAGTGGATTTCCCATGCAAGACAAATCCCCCATCC
>JANQOL010000442.1 GCA_028289675.1 Pirellulaceae bacterium | reverse complement strand
CTTCGATCAGGTAGTGCGCGCCCGAACTGCCGTCACGATGGACAAATTCCAACTGAGCTTGCGCTGAAATGTCCTCGAAGCGGATGGCGGACGTTTCTTGTGCGGCCAAGCTACCCGCCAGACACAGCCAGGCAGACAACAGCGGACAGCCGCGCTGAAAGAGCTCGCGCGGCATGCATAGAAGTGGAGTGGATCGTCGCTGGCAGGGAAACCCGTTCATGTCATTTCAATTGCCGAATGATGGCCCGGGCTTGTTGGCACCGCGGATCATCGGGCGCCAACTCGATGGCACGCTGAAACGCGTCGACCGCCGGGTCAGGCTGTTCCAGTTCCGCATAGAGTCCGCCAAGCGTCAGCCAGTGATCGGGCACATCGGGCTCTAGCTCAACCAACCGCTGCAAAACGTCGACGGCGGCCATTGGCCGTTGCTGGGCCTGGTAGAATCTCTTCAGCTCGACCAACCAAGACGTGACGTCCGGTTCTAACTGCAAAGCCTGCAGAAACAGCTTTTCGGTTTGATCGGTATTGCCAACCGAGCGATACACGAGTGCCGAATCTAGACTGACTTGCGCGGCCACATGAGCTGCGTGGTCACGATCCACAAAGGCTTGAGCATCGCGGGCGTTGGCGCTGCTGCCGGCGCGCGACAACTCTTGAAAGCGGGTCATGAACTCTTGCGCCTGTTCACGCTGACCCAAACGCGTGTAAGCCTGGCCGAGCCCAAAGTAAGCGTCTTTGGATTGGTCGTCGTGGGTCAATACGCGTTCAAAGCAAGCGATCGCCTTGTCGTGATTCCGATTGCTGAGATGAGCTCGTCCCAGCATTTCCAGGGCCTGCACGGAGGAGGACTCGGAGGTAACGTGCTGTTCCAACGTCAAAATAGCCTTATCGAATTCACCTTGGTGAATGTAGGCGTCGGCCAACAGCAGCGGTAAGCGTCGATTGTCGTGCTTCGTGCGGACCAGCCGCTCGCCGACCGAAATAGTTGTCTGGTAGTCGCCGCGTTCAAACGCCAACATGGCGATGCCGTGCAGCGCGTCACCAAACGTGGCGTCTAATTCCAACGCCTTTTCCCAAGCCTGCTGGGCCCCGGAAATGTCACTGACCATGTAGTCGCGATTGGCTTTGACGTCGTACGCTCGCGGCGAGTCCGGGAATTCCCTGAGCAGTTCGTTCACCTGCACATCAGCCAACTCCAGCAGTTGCACCGCTGAATTTGAGTCGACCTGCTCTAGTTGCGGGAACTTGCGCTCAAAGATCGAAACGTGTGGCAGCGGAGCCGGTTCGGCGGTGAAGCTGCGGATCAGCCACCAGGCGGCCAGCAAGAGTAGCAAGATGCCTACTGAGGTCAGCAGCAAGACGATCCGCAACCGGTGGATCTTGGCTTCTCGCTGGTCGACCGAAATCGTCGGAGCTGACCTCTGCATACGCAATCAATTTCTAGCCGTCGCACATCTACTAATGCGAGCCGTACAGACGAGTCGCTTCTTCAAAAGGCTGGCCGGGGCGCGACGCCCGAAATCGCCTGAAATTAGCAGCAGTCGGTGCAGCCGCTGTCCATGCGGTCAGCGCGTGGCCATCAATCCGCCAACGCACTGCACCACCCAAAGCGACTTACTTACTGGTGACCTCGAAATCAAATTTGTTTTCTCCTTCCTCAGCGACGGTTGCCGCCAAACCTGAGGTCGTGGCGTTGCCGAATTTCTTGGCCACCAAATTCTTGGATTTCTGCTCCTTGCTGGTATCCAGTTGGCCATAAATTGCATCCATCGATCCTTCGTCATTAGGATCGACTTGCTCCGGCAAAGTATCGTCTTCTTCAACTTCAACTTTAGAAACGGTAATCTTGTATCCGCCAGGCAGTGCGCCGTCACCGTTGATTTCGGTGGTCAATGTATAGTTTCCGCTCGCGTCCGTCCTGCCCGATGCGGCCCTGCCGCCGGCATCGTCCGGATTGAACACAATCGTCACGCCTTCTACGGGGTTGCCGTCAATAGTTACCGTTCCCTGGACTGGAACCGTGCCCAAAGACGTCCCGCCGCAGCCTGACAGGACAAGGCACGCGCATGCCGCACTCGCGAACAAGATTGACTTGGTTAGCACTTGAAGTGAAACGGGTTTCATAAACCTACTCCGTGGATGGGTTCGATAAAGTGATGAACTAGGGGTGACTAGACTTAGGTGGGGTAGACGCCTTGGCCTGCCAGAGGACGATACGCTCGACTCGGTCATACGGTTCGGAAACGTGCATTCCACCGGTTACCAAATCCAAACGTCCGTCTCCATTAACGTCCCCAACATCAATGGCTTGGATGTGAGTGGGGGCGTTGCCCAAGGCGTGTGACGTGAACCGCATGCTACCAGTATTTTCCAGCACCATCAAGCTTTGCGATTCCGGCGTTGACCAGTCATTGAACGTACTGGTGACGAAGATATCCAAGTCACCATCGGCATCATAGTCAGCAGCCCGCGCGTTGACGGCTCCACCGAAGTCCAGCAGTCTACGGTGACGGAATTGTTCGTTGCTGAGGTTCTCCAGCCACTGAACTCCGTGCCAAGGCCAAGGACGTGGAGGAGAATAGTCGAAAGCATCTCCGTTGCAATACAAAATGTCAGGATCGCCGTCCTGATCCAAATCCACGACGCTGATGCCCGCCGAACCGAAGTCCGGATTGCCGGCATCGAAAATCTCCTGTTGTCGAAATTGGCCGCTACCGTTTCCCCAAAACACGTAGGTTTTTTCCAACTCTTGGCTGATCAAGAATGCGATATCCGGGTGCGTGTCACCGTTGAAATCCGCGATCGGGCCGTGAATTCCACCCGCCACGTCCAACAATCCGTGACTTTTGAATTGCCACTGGCCCTGGTTCTCCAGCCAACGCGTTCCACCTTCGTTGTATCCGAACTGCGTTACCGTTAAGTCCAGGTCCTGGTCGCCGTCTAAATCTGCAGCGCGAACATCGGCCACGCGGGCGACTTGGTCCAGTAAGGTATGCCGCTGGAATTGTCCTTCGCCCAACTTTGCCGCTGGGCTGCTTTCCGAATCGCCGTCTTCCGAATCGCTGTCGCTTTTCGCTTCGCCAAGGTTCTCGAACGCGAAGAGCGATCCGACTCGATCATCTGATGGAAACAAGACGCCCAAGGCGGCGACCAGCAAATCCAGGTCGCCATCCTGGTCAAAGTCCACACACTCAAGTGAGGCGGGAGCTGGCACGTCG
>JANQOL010000439.1 GCA_028289675.1 Pirellulaceae bacterium | reverse complement strand
TACCGCCTTTTCGCGAAAGTTGCTGGTACGATGGCCAGCACAGCGATGACGACTGGGCGCCATTTTTCACTAACGACGCCTTAGGGCGTATGTTGCGCGAATTTTGCCATCGTCAACCGGAACATCAAGTGTGGGTTCTCTGTGGCCACACACATCATGCGGGCCGGTCGCGAATCGCACAAAACTTGACGGTTTGGACAGGCAGTGCGGAATACGGACAGCCCCAAGTCAACGCCGTGTTGGATTTAGCTGAAGGTTTGAGTTCGGCTGTCGACTGGAGTTACACGGCTACGCCATCAAATTCGGACTCCAGTCGCTAGTGTTGGCGGTGTGCAATGGCTGAAAACGAATCCAATGCTCCCGGCAAACCCGACACGGAGGGGATGAGCAATTTCTCATCCGCGTTGACTAGGCCCTATGTGGCGTTCTGGCTGGGCATCGTGGTGTTGGTGCCTGTTCAGCTGTGGTCCGTTTCGCGCAGCGAGTGGTTTTCGGCCCCTCCTAAACCGGTCGGCGACGGATTGGACTATGAGAACATTGGCTTTCATCTGGCTATCGGCGAAGGCTATGCCATTGACAACCAAAATCCGACTTGGCGAGCAGTCTACGAAGCTGAACCGGAGCGTTATGCCCAGCATTTAGAGGCGCCGCCCAGGAACCTGTGGGCCACCGGCCGCCCACCGACACTGCCCACGCTGGTGGCGGCGATCTATTCGTGCCTCGGACGTGGACCAGCGGCATTTGCCACGATCAGGCTGGTTTTGGCCTGCTCGTTGGCGGTCTCCGGTGCAATTTCGGCCTATTGGACCGCTCGTATGGTGAATTCTTGTGCTTGGAGATCCGCCACCAGACGTTCCGATTTGGCGGCACAAGTAGCCGTACTTTGCACCATCGGACTGGCTGCTCTCAACAATACTCTGAAGACCTATGCCACCGATTTCTTAACTGAACCAATAGCCCTCTTGCTGACGCAACTGTTTGTTTGCCTAATTCTATCCGCCAGCTTGAACGAACAACGTCTCGCACTCGGTTGGAGATTGGCTGGCATGGGTGTCTGCATCGGCATGCTGATTTTGACGCGTTCAATCTTCATTGTCTGGCTACCTGGACTCTGGTTCGTCTGCTTCATGGCCCTTAGAAGCAATCCACAAGACTCCGATGCCGAGCATACCCACGCGATGAGCCGGTCGTTGCGGTCTGGAGTGCCAGCGTTGGGTGTGGTCGCACTAGGGCTGCTGTGTTGCGCGCCCTGGTGGACACGAAATGTCCAGGTCTTGGATGCATGGATGCCCTTGGGAACTCAGGGTCCCGTCACTCTCCTAGGCGGCTACTCGGCGGAGAGTCTTGCTGGCGGCGGCGACTGGCAGCCCCAGCCAGAGCAGCGGCTACGAGCTAAACTCCGACAGTCGGCCCCGGCAACGGCAACACGTGAACAGCAAACCGTTCACGAAGTGGAGATTGCTCGGGCCGCGCGGCAACAACTGCGACTTTGGTTGGCCGACAACTGGCGACAACTGCCAACGCTGCTGCTGGCCAGACTGACCACGCACTGGAATCCCTATTCAGGCAAAAGTCTAGCTTGGAAGGTACTGATTCTATTGGGCTTGATTGCATTGTTCGTTTGGCGACATCCGGCCAGGTGGTTGTGTGTGGCATTGCCCTTGACCAGCACGGTGGTAGCTATGGCGCTCTATACCACTGGTGGCCGATTCTTGGTGCCGTTGTATGGACTGCTGTTTACATTGTCGGGCTGCGGCACGTTTTTTGTATTGTCTGCACTGCTAGGTCAAACGAAACAGCTGAATCAGTCCATCCAACCCACACCATCTAACGGTCGATAATCTAACATTAGCTATCTCAAAGTGGTGAGATTTCTTGAGTACCCCGGATGGGCCTGGTACGCTAGATGGGTACGAAAGCTTTTCTGCGATACCCTGGCAATTCTATGTGTCCGGGGCCACCGATTCGAGGGTTGGGGTTGATGCGTTCGAAGACAGTTCTGTTGGCGGCGTGTTGGGTCTGCGGGTTTCTTTGGACTGCAACATTCCTGGGGTCCGTGCCGGCTCTGGCTCAGAAAAAGGGCAAGAAGCTACCCTCCCAGAAGTTCAAGGGATACGGCGGTCTACCGGACGCCGTCAAAACGGCTCCTGAGAGCTTGCCGAAAGTGGCTGCTGTCGACGCGGCGCGTGTCACTGAATGCCGCGAGGTGGCCGCCAAGATCGATGCGTTGGTGGAAGCCAACTTGGCCAAGCACGGTCTCGAGCCAAACTCCGACGCCACCGACTACACGTTTGTGCGTCGTGTCTTCCTAGACACAGTGGGCTGTATTCCGACTTTGGTC
>JANQOL010000437.1 GCA_028289675.1 Pirellulaceae bacterium | reverse complement strand
CAGCCGCAAAGCCACGATGTCTCCGTACCGCACATCCACAGTGATATTTCCTCGATCCGCTTTGGGTTTCAGCGGCACATACTTGGAACCGCGCTCAACCAGCACTTCGACTCCGTAAGGGCTGTCGTGGGCAGGACGCACGATACTGCCGTCAACGAACAATCCGGGTTTGGCGGGAGCGGAGCCCGACTGCTTGTGTGGGGGAGCGACGAATTCACCAGGTGGTTCGATCTTTTCTCGAGCTTCGTCGCTATTCTCGACGTCCATCGAAAACCGGCGTTCTCCGGTTGCCAAGAGCACGGTGACGCGGATGGTGTAGCCTTGCAGGGCCCGCCGCTCGTCGGCTGGGAAGCGCACCAAACGCCCCTCCACTTCCACGGCAGTCCCGCGCCGAATCTTGATGCTGTGTTTTTGACTCAGCGACTCGCCGATCAACCGCGCCAATCCAACGTGGCTTTCGCCAACGCCACGGAATTCGCGGACAAACACTTCCCTGGTATCGCCAATAACTTCCGCCACATTGGCCGCCACCTTCTGAGCGGCATCAAACTGATTGAATGCCGAGTTGGCGGCTGGGGCGGTTGCGGCTGGCAGCAAGCCCAGCAGCAGCGTTGCCCACAGAGTTGCGTGAATATGCATCTTTGATTTCTCCGAAATTCAAGTGTTGATTTTGGAACCACTTCTTCACCGAGCGTCCAGTCTGGCAGCTCCCCACTGGAACAGCCGTTGGCCGCCGGAGGATCCGACTGGCAGGACCAACGAACGTTTCCGCCCAGTTAGAAGACACGCTCCGGAGTACCCAGACCCAGTTTCTCGGATACCAGTTGGTAGTAGGAATATGCTTGTCCACGGCCGGTTTGCTGCCAAGATTCGCGCTTGATCGGTCCGCCGCCAGCGATGACTCCCAGGCCAAACTGCAGGTAGGCAGGATCCTTAAACAGCACCTTCAGGACATCGATGTTTTCGTGCCCCAACTCAGCGGCGACATCGACCATGAACAGCTCGTCACTAAACTGGCGGGCAATCGCTCCCACCGGTTCGCGTTTGACCACATCGTCTCCTTCATCCAGGAACGGTTTAGTCGCTTTTCTCAGTGCTCTTAAGAAACGCTGAGAGTCTTCCTCGATCACCTTGTCGAAATCATCGGACTTGGGAAACAAACGCGCGACCTTTTGAGCCGCCGACCCACGCAGGCTGGTTCCTCGCAGCACATCGTCCTTAAATGGTTGCATGCCTCGGTTGTGGCACACCATGCAGGAAATGCCATTGATGACTTCTTTGTTGCCTAGGGGTTGCTTGTTGTCGAACACGACATTGATCGGGCCACGGTCGATTCGTCGACCAGCACCGTCAACCAGCAAGTAGGCTTGCAGTCCGTTGGGCAAATTGAAAATGATCTCTCCACCGTCGTGTTGGAAGGCAGCGCGAGCATACTCGTTGCCGTGAAAGTCGGGTCCCAGTGGGAACGCGATCAGCTTCTGCCGGCCGCTACTGCTGGCGAAATCGTAGCTCTTCCAATACGCGCCGTATGCCGAGGCGTGACGATCGACCAACCGATTGTGCTGAGACACGTTACTCTTGATGAATCCTGCCCGCATCAAGCGATTTTTGATGAAGTCGCGCTGAACATCCACTTGCAGCTTGCGTTCCAGCATGGCATCGGCACCGTCGCCGTCGGGCAGCTGCAACAGCTCGTGGTATAGCGGGGGGACAGCCGCTGTGGCCACAAACCAGTCCGCTCGCACGATGGGAATTCGTGAGCCAGTTGCCGCGTAGACGGCAGAAGCAGAGGTGGCCAGCGCGACTTCGGAACTGCTATCCATGGACATCCCGTAAGGATAGCGCCTCAGCAACTTGCGCCACAAACGATGTTGATCCCAACCGATGTCCGCCAGATTCACTCGGAGAATCGTTTGATGTTCGTCCACTGGCACTGGCAATACGATCGAAGATTCCCAACTCAGGCTATTGAGCAGTTTCGAAAGGGCAGCTCGGTACATTCTCAAGTCGGCGTCGCTGACTTCGGGATTGTTGTGCAAGTGCCGAATGGAAAAGTAACGCAGGTCACGGGCCTCGTCGGCCAGGTGTTTGGCCAAATCGGTCTCAATCGCCTGATACACCTGCATCGTCGTCACGTAAGGACGCTGGCTGGTGGCGGTTGGAAACGCTTTGGCACCGCCCTCGATCCACTGCTTCAGTTGCTCGAGTTCCTCGTCGGAGATTCGTCCCGAAGGTGGCATCACCAGCTCTTCGTCATCCGTGCTGACGCGTTGCCAAAGTTCGGATTGGTCCAGATCCCCAGCCACGACCGCTAGGGATTCGTCATCGGACAACCGCTTTTCCATCATGGATTTGAGACTGAGCACGTTCAGCCCAGACTGCGGATTTACTTTGCCGTGGCAGTCTGTGCAGTGCTCGCTCAGGATCTCCAGGGCCCGGGCAGCCGGCTCCCCGGCAGAGATCTGCGACGCGATGATCAGCCAAGTTGCGGCCACCAGAGTAGGGGTTCGAAGTAGCATGTTTGAAGTTCCTCGTATTGGAGTCATCTCGGGAACGCAGCTCCGAGGATGATCTTCCCAAAAGAATAACCAGGAATGATCGAAAAAAATTTTCCTTCAAGGGGCGGTCCAGAATAGCAGACTTGCTGGTGCCCATGAATCAGTTGGGGTCGCCGGACCCTGCTGGGATCCGGCGAACTTCCAGGCCATCGGATTCGGATTAACCTTCGCTAGCCAGGATGGCATCCACTTCACTCTCGATCGATTCCAAATCCGCGACCCCCTCGTCCATCCAATCGACACTGGCAAGTGGTGCTTCTCCGGCCACCCGCTCTTCAACTCGAATACGACCTTCCAATTGATCCCTCAATTGCATGGCGCGGACCAGTACGTCGTCACTAAAATCATCTCCATCGACACGAGCAATCCCGTTGGCTGCGTGACGCGCCTTCAAAGACTCTAGCTGTTGATGCAGGGTTTCACGCTGCATCGTCCAATCATCGAACCGCGCGGTCAGCTTGCTGACGGCTGTCCGATGGGCGGCAACCGCCTTTTCACGGGCAGCCAACGTGGAAGCATGAGTTTTGTAGCTACTGAGAAGACTCGACAATCGCCGGCCGGAACCGCCTGACGAGCTCGATCCGCAAGTGGAAACCGGTACCGTTCGGTCCCGTACTGCGGCCATTTGATACTTGATGTGCTCGCACTTGACCTTGGATTGAGCCAAGAGCTCTTCCGCGTCTTCCAACTCGATCTGCGAACGGGCCACCAGTCGTTTCTGGTCAAGTACTTTGCCGTCAACTTTGTCCAACATGACTTGCAGACGCTTCAATTCAACATCGGTCGGAATACTGTCCGAGACGGTTTTTCGGATGCCGTCGCGTGCCACGGTTCCATATTCGGTCAATTCCGCAATGGAAAAACCGGTAACAAACACCAACAAACCGGTAACGGATGCAATCGCTGCCATTTTCTTCATCGTTCAATTTCCCTTGGTTTGAGACAGAGCACGGCGACATGTCGTGCGTTCATCTAGCAAACGCGGGCGGGCCCGGCGATCTTCCCAACGAATGCCGAAAAAGTTCTGCGGCCCCAAAGTTTGTTACGTGGGACGCCACGGCGGCCAAGCGAACACGCGTGTTAGGGCGATAATCAGCCGCCACGCGATAGCGTGCGGTTCACACCAAGTTTTGCATTAGCCGCGTGCTATCGCACTGCGGCCAATGCAGTACTTGGGCTAGAGCCGCCGGCTCAGCTTGGCTTGGATCGTTGACCCAGAGAGGGTCAGAAAAGTCGCCTGGCGCTCCACCAGCGCAGTGCCCGAAAACGCATCTTGGTGGAACGGAAGGCGACCCAAAGGAGAGTGTCGGCGGCAAGTTCAGACCCACCGCAGCAAAGGCATCAGTCGCATACCTTGACGTACTTCGTCACAGGTACTTTCTTCCACTGGTAGGTCACTCGGCGAACTCGGTATTGGTGTCCGCAATCGGTGGTTTTGGTCACGTAGTACACGACTGGCTTGCGCACTTTGACGAACACCGTCACCGCTTCGTAGTAGCATTTCGGCTGGTAGCAGTCGCTGGCCACTGCCGGCTGGCTAAAGGCTGACATCGTGCCTACCAACATGGCCACTGCCAGACACTTCGTCACAAATCGCTTGGTCATCGAATTTTCCTTGGTTGTCAAGAAATAGCTTGGATGGCGACCCGTCGCCGCCTTTCAACAACCAAACGCACTCGCAGCAAGAACCTTCCTGGAAAATCCTCCCAAAAAAAGTCAGCTTATGATCTTGCGCTAGAGAGGAGGTGTTGCCGCCTTGTCTTCGACGTCCTCAGCCGGCCCTTTGCTCCACAGGTCTCCAAACGGAGGCGGTGTTCGTCGGCCGTGGTTTTCCAGCACCTGTTCCAGCATGAGTCGATTGTGGGAGATCAGGTCAGAAATCAATCCGGCCAAGAGCACCAAGCCCGACAGTACCAACAGTGAGCAACCCAGTACCAGCGATTGCAGATGTCCGTCTCCGTCGCCCACTAGATAAAACATCAAAAAGCGGATCACTGGCAGCAATCCCAATCCGCCGAGTAGACAACTGAGGATGATCATGAATTGGAGACAACGGTACATGAGTACCGCTCGCAACAGCGTCGACGTTGATCGTAAGACAAAACTGGGAATACTCGTCATCAGTCGCGAAGGTCGAGTCGCGGGATTCGGATCAATGGCGATATGGTCGATCGCCATGCCCTTCTGGCATGCTTGCACCAAAGATTCGATCGTGTACGAGTAGGCGGTCACCAAGTGCATTCTCAAAGCGGCATCTTTTGAGATTGCTCGAAATCCGCACACGGGGTCCTTTAGATCGCGTCGCGCCAGCCAGCTAACGACACGTCTTCCGATTCGGTAGAGAAGCCGCTTCGTCCACGGATTGGATGGCAGCAAGTGGGGCCGGCGGTCGCCAATGACCAGGTCAGCGCGGCCTTCGACGATGGGGGCGATCAAACGCGGAATATCATGACCAGGGTATTGCTGGTCACCGTCCGTGTTGACAATGATGTCTGCACCCAGGTGAATGGCTGCCATCAAGCCATCGGAGAAACTGGTAGACAGCCCCTTGTTTTGCCGATGTCGCAACACGTGATCCACGCCCCATTGCCGCGCCACTTGGGAGGTTGCGTCCGTGCTACCATCGTCAACCACCAGCACTTCGATCTGTTCAACGCCGGTAATGGTCTGCGGTAGGTCGGCCAGCACACCGGGCAATGTCTGCTCTTCGTTGAGACACGGAATCTGTATGATAAGCTTCGTCATCTTCGTTTCCTGAAGCTAGCGCCGACTCTGGATCATGGGCTGGCGGTCGCTGTCACATGTCGAAAACTGCCGGACGTTGATGCCAGCAACCTGGCCAGCTTGAGTTGGGTACACGTCGATGGCTTGGCATTATCATAGTGTCGCAGATCCCAGTTGCGGGTAGTCGTATGCATGGCATCGTTACAGGCGGTACGTGAAGCGTCCGCCATAGAAAGCAGTTTACCTGTCGGTAGTGAGGCATGGCTGCCGCCAGCGAACACTTCCCCGGTGTACTCAGCCACAACCCAGTGCGGCTCGCACGAGCAACCTCCACGTCGGAACATGAACGCTTCGCCAACAAACCGGTTGACGTTGGGAGATCTAACCGTTGTCCTGGCGGTTGTTTTGCTGTGTTATGGCCTTGCTGAGCTGAAGCGTCGTACCAGTTTCTTGGACGGCGTATTGCGCGGCGATGGCAGTCAGGCACTTGGGTATGAAACCCGTAACGTCGCGGAAGCCTTACGGTCAGGCCGTGGATTCTCTGATCCATTCGGGATTGCCACTGGAGCGACGGCATGGAAGGCTCCGGCGGTGCCGTCCGTGTTCGCGGGACTGATGTGGCTGTTTAGCGACGACCGCGCCGCGGTTGTCGAAGCGGTGCTGCTGCTGCATGCTCTGGCCGTATTCTCAACGGGAGCGATGGTGGTTTGGCTGGCGCGTTGCCATGGTGTCGCCTGGTTGGGATCGGGCGTATTTGCCTGTGCTTGCGTGCTGGATTTTCATTACCTTTTTCAGCACGCCTACGATACATGGCTGTTTCTACCGCTGGTCAACGTGGCGTGGTTGTTGGGAGCGTGTTGGAGGCCGGGAGCATCCCTGGGTAAGTGGGTGGGCTGGGCGTTGTTTGGTGGCGTCACCACCTTGGCCGGACCAATCTGTGGAGTCGCTTGGTTGTGTTCGACAGCGAGAGCGCTCTGGATCGAAGGCCAACACTTTGGTTGGCCGCTTGCCGGGCGACGGGCTTGCCTCCTGTTTTTCGTTGTGCTGCTGTGCATGATGCCCTGGACAATTCGCAACCGGTTGGTGCTTGGCAGTTGGATTCCGACGAAATCCAATCTGATGTACGAACTGTGGCAGTCTCAGTGCTTGGGCGAAGACGGTTTGATCGATATTGGCATGCAACTGCAACATCCATATTCAGCTCGGGGCGAACAGCGCCAAGACTATGTGCAGCTCGGAGAAATGGGCTTCGTTGCCAAATACGGACAACTGGCAAAACAGGCAATTGCGGACCAGCCATTGGAGTTCTTGCGTCGTGTTGGCCATCGCTTGGCGGCCGCGACACTCGTCTATCGACCCAACCGGTTGTCGATTCGCAATTTGCCGTATGGAATGATCGTATCTGTGCTGTTGCCCGTCTTCACGCTGGCGGTCGCGCTGTGCCCACTAACGCAAGTGCTTGATCAGCGAGCACGATTCCTGACGATCACCTATGGCCTGGCCCTGCTACCCTATGTGCTCGTTAGCTACTATGACCGCTATTCGGCGCCATTGATGGGCTTGAAAGCCGTCGCCATGGTGTTTGCCGTGCGATGGCTTTTTGGGGCCAGCACGAAAGAACCAGCGGAACGTCCTGGTTAATCTGGCTAACTGTTTGCATTCCGTGTAGGACGAGTTCGCGGGCCATTCAGCAACTCGCCGATCAAGGTGTAGCGGACCCCGTATGCGTACGTCACCAGCAGCAGCGCTGAGATAACGACGGTAATCCCGGTGAACTTGAGAAGTGCCGGAACAGGCAGATCTCGAACCAACCATTGTGCCAGAATGACCAGCGGTAGATGCGTCAGGTACAGCCAGTACGACGAATCCGAAATGTAACGTAGCGTCTTGCTTTCGCCAGACAGAAAATGGCGACATAGACCGATAAGGCCAAAAGTCATCAGCCATGCAAATGCGGCTTGCAGCATGTTGGCGGTGAAGGTCGACGTGGCAGCATCCTGGATGGAAAAAACGCCGAATGTGCCTGACACCAAATCGAAGGCGATGGGGAAGACGATCAGTAGCGCGATGGGCAGGCTCACCAACCACCATCGGCCGAGTTGACCTTGGTGATCATCCATGTCCCAGTAGAGCGCTCCGAAGAAAAAGAAGATCGCATAGTAAGCCAGAACGCTTGGGATGGGCACGAGCCCGATCGATGCATCCGGACCGAAGCTGGACGGTTGCATGAATGCCTGTGGCAGCATGGTCAATGGAATCAACCACAGCAAGTTCACGGGCGAACAGATCAGCCAGCGCGGCAGTTTTTGGAGCTTCAATACTGGAGCTATCCATGCGTAGGCGACGAACGCGCTCACCAACCAGCATAGGAACCACAAGAACCAGAGGTGCATGAACACGGGTAACTGGAACAGCAACCCGTACAGGGCCGCCAATCCGGCAGCATGTTTAGACTCAGTCGGTGACCCCAAGTAAGCACTGGCCCCGAGTTGTTCGGCGATTTTGGCACGTCCGGCTCGCAGTTGGGCTTCATCGAGCTGCACGCCGAGGGCACTGGCAATAAAATTTGTCGTTCCAAAGTCCGTTGTCAAAAGTTGTTCCGCCGTTCCGCCGTTTCCATCCAACGCGTCCACATCGACGCCGGCTTCCAGCAGCAGACCAGCTACCTGCGAACGGCCCATGAAGGTGGCGATATGCAGCGGTCTGGCCCGATCACGATTCGGCTGATTCACGTCCGCGCCGGCGTCAATCAACAACCTTACGATTTCGGTATGTCCAATGAATACCGCTGTACACAGCGGTGAGGAACCGGAGTTCGGATCGAGCGCGTTGACATTCGTTTCGGGATTCTGCAACTCGTTCCGCACGACTTCGACGTCACCAGCCACAACGGCTGAAAAAAGCGTCGAACTCTCCGGCGCACCCGGTGCTGGGCGAGATGCAATGGCACCGACAAACCACATTGCGGGTACGATGGTCAAGCAACCGAAGACAAGCGGGAGAAAGATTCGTTTGAATCGTTGCCTCAATAGGCTTTTGAGGCCTCGCTTCCGCCACAACATCGCGGTGAAGAAGCCGCTGAGCATAAAGAACAGGGGCATGCGAAAGCCGTGGATGGCCGCGAACATCACATAAAATAAATTGCTTTGTTGCGAGTCGCGAACGGTCCACGGAATGGGAGCAAACGAGAGCGCTACGTGCAACACGATGCCCAACAACATGGCGAACGCACGCAGCGCGTCCAGGTCGTGTCGCCGGTCGAAAACCGCAGATGTGGTTGAACTGGCTGTAGTGGCAGCTTGAGTATCAGGAAGCTGTTGGTCGTTGATGATGGAAGTGGCCATAGTTGAATCCTGATGATCGGTAGGAAGCGATCATTTCAAAACGGTACTACAAATTTGCGGGGTCGAGTCGATGCACGAGAGTTGGGTCAGCGGATTTGGGCGTGCTCGATTTCTTCGAGCGCCAAATACGCTGCGGCCAGGCTTTCCCCGGAGAGGGCCTTTCGCCACGCCTCCGCCGAGTCGCTGGCCGGTCCTATGGCTCGCCAATACAACCCCACGGAGACGACCAGCCCCACCAAGCCAATGACCAGCGATGGGATTAGCGAATTGCGATAGACCACCACGGCGTCAAAGCCAATGGCGACACACAATGGAATCCACATCAACCACCAAATGAAACCGATCAACACGCCGGCTCGCAAATAGCTGAAACGCACACGATCCAACTGCTGGCGGATTTCATCCACAGGTTTTGAGTAGTCAACGCGTTTGATCCGGGTGCATACCGTCGCACCCTGGGCAATGACCAGCACCCCATAGACGTGCAGGATGATTCCACTGGTCAACCGGTGAGGAATATGAGTGTTCCGTGCCCAGCACTGTGCGCCCACCAGAATCAGTAGCACTCCGAGTGCGATTTGTATTAACTGTCCTCGGAAGAGGGGCCGCAGTGATTGTTCGACGCGATCCATCAACTGTCGTCGCGTCAGTAGCAGTCGGCCGGCCAACTCCTGCTGTTCCAACGTGGCTGTGCCAGTGGGCGATTCCGAGCCCGCGGACGCACGCTCGTGGACCATGGTCGGAGCCAGGGCCGCATCGTTGCTGGAGATAAACTGCATGTCCGACTTGATTTCGCTCGCCCTTTGGTAGCGGCGTTGCGGCTCCTTTTCTAAGGTCCGCAACACCACGTCATCCAGGCGGACGTCGATGGCGACCTTTGCCGATGGGGCTGCAAATCGGCCAATGGGCAGTTCACCGGTCAGCATTTCGTAGATGACAACACCCAACGAATAGATGTCTGCTCGATGGTCCACACGGTGCGTGCCCTCCAGCTGTTCCGGAGCCATGTAGCGAGGCGTTCCCATGACTTGATGCGTAGCGGTCAGCGTCCCCTGCTGATCTTCGTTGCCCAGTATCCGCGCGAGTCCGAAGTCGGCAATTTTGATCGCGCCATCGATGGACATCAGAATGTTCTCCGGCTTGATGTCGCGATGCACGATACCCTGGTCATGCGCGTATTGCAGCGCGTCGCAAAGGTGCGGCACAATTGCGAGAGCTTGTTCCGGAGCCAGCCCGCCCGACTTGACGACCTCACGCAGGGTGGATCCTTCGATGTACTCCATCAAAAAATAGTACGTGTCGGCCACATTCCCAAATTCGTAGAGGGCGACGATGTTGGGATGATTCAGTTTTGCCAGCGTACGGGCTTCGCGAGTGAACCGCAGTGAGAACTTGACGTCGTGTCCGAATTCTTCCGGCAAGATTTTGATCGCGACCACGCGATCCAGTCCTTCTTGACGCGCCTTGTAGACCGCGCCCATGCCGCCGGCACCGATCAGTTCAATGATTTGCAGAGATGGAAAGAGTTCGCCCATGCGTTCGATGGTTGGAGGCCTGAAGGCACCGGTTGGTTGACCATCTTCTGCAAACGCGTCTTGAATCTCCTGTGCGTCGTCCGGGAAGCGATCGACATAATCTTGTTTCGCGGGCGTTTCTCCACGTCGCCGCCGGTAGTCGATCTCTAAGACGATCAGTTCGGCCAGCAGTGCCTTGCGCTCTAGCGGATTGAATTCGCCGGCCAGTACCGATTCGATGCTCGAAGGATCGCCGGCCTGCCACTTCTGTTCGAAACTGGCACACAGATCATCGATCCGCTCCAGTGTCGCGATCGGCAGTTTTTGTTGGCGCACGCTCATTGTTTGCAAACCATTCTTGCTGCAATTTTTCTCGGATCAGGTGCAAACGACGCTCAATCGTTCGCTCGGAGCAGCCAAACCGCTGGGCAAGTTCTGCGTTGGAGTACCCCTCTAACTTGCTACCCGCCAAATCGCGGAGCTGCCCGACACCCAAGTGAGAAAAAAGTTCCTCGACGGATTCTCGCATCATCAGCACCATCTCGGGGGATGGCTCGTCGCCGATTGCATCGAAAATCATGCCTTCATCACCGGGTTGATCCAAAGAAACCACATTTTCGCCGCCGCCACGACGTTGACGACCGTCCCGTCGACGCTTGTCCACAATCTTTCTCGCGGACATGCGCAGCAGCAGTCGCCAGAGATCATCGCGATCGGCCAAATCCGGGAACCGGCCTCTTTCGGCCGCGTGGTAAAAGCTGTCGAAGACACTCAGAACGATATCTTCTTCGTCAGAAACGGCTCGATTTTGCCCCGCCAGGCGACCTCGCACGGCGCGCACCAGTCGGTCGAAATAGTGTTGCCACAGGCGGTTTGCGGCCACCGAATCACCGGCCTTCACCAAGTCGATCCAGTGGCTGACATTTTTGCTGTTCGTCATGCCAACAACAGAATGATCGTGAACGAAATGGGAGCAGGGTAGATAGGAACGACATCAAAGTGACAGGAAAGACGTGTCGGACGGAAAGCGTACCATACGCTGATTGTCACTACACCGTGATTTTCCCGCTTGCGCAGGCTCAGTCCCTACGGATTCTCATGGCACGCAGACCACCCGCCAAAGCAACCTCAAGTCGATTCCAAAGCGCCCCAACTAAGAGACAGCGACTCCATGGGGCGCAGGTGTGCTTCGGCGAATCGGTTTCACACTCCCATTTGTAAAGGGATGCGCTAACCCCTCTGTAGATGTCGATTCCAGTCTTTGCGCCAAATCGCATCAGAATTTCTTTGACATTGATTGAAAGCACTCGCTATAACGAACCGCGTCGAGTCTCAAAGGAACTCCGATGCAGACACTTGCCCCAATTCTTGGTGCGGACTTGCCGCAGCTTACCATTCCACCCGCTCGAGCAGTTTGCAAGCGTACCGCGAGTTTTTTCGCGGCGGCCAGCGTTCGAAGCTCGGTCGCGAGATGTCGTTACTCCCGCTGGCGAAGTTCGACCTAAGCGTCGGTGCGAAGTTGCCTTGTTACAAATGCTTCATTGAATTCAGGTCAGAGCAATCATGAGGAGTTTAGCTGACAAACTGGTGTGGAGCGGCGCCGCGCTAATTGCAGTTTCCTCCGTGGTGACGCTTGTCAGCTGGAAAACGGCACCCTTTCAGATTCTCCCGGGCGATGAGATTGAAGTGGCGACGCCCGCCACGGGCTCCGCCAAGTTTTCAATCACCATTAAAAACACCGGCGGTGATTCTATTCGGCTGGTAGATACCAAGTCGGATTGCTCTTGTACGTCGGCGACCACGTTAGCCTCCCAATTAATTAAGCCGTCCGATCAATACTCGATGGAGTTTGAATGGACGCCCAAAAATCGGGAGAATCCGCGCGATCGCAGCGTTCTGTTGATTTTGGATGTCAAAGGCGAGTTGACCACCGTCCCGGTACGGATTGTTCCTTCAACCAGACAAGGGTGAATCGTATGAGCAAGCTTATTTCGATCCGAGGGGCTTTGTTGTGTTTGTTGGTCGTCGTTTGCTCATCCGTCACTTTGGTCGGTGATGTGGTGTGCGAAGACATGAAGGGCTACGAATGCGAATGTCCGTTGCTCTCTTCGTATTCTGGATGCGCGGGAAATGCTTCGACCGTGGAAGGTCAGCGCCAGTGTCTGGCAGATGAAGCGGAGGTGCCGGCAGACGGTGAATGGTGCGAAGAGGAAGACGAAGATTGGACAACTGTCGACGATGGTGGCGTCGAAGTTTTGTGTTACACGAAATACGATTGCTGGATTGCAAACGGCGCTTGTGAGCCTTGCGAATCAAGTGCTGATCCGAAAGAGAAGGTAGAGTTCGATACTTGGGACTGCGACGATATTGACTAAGGAGCAAAACGATGAAGATTGAACGACTGTTGCTTTCATTGGTGGTTTTGTTGGGGATTTCGGCAACCGGCAAATTGCTGGCCGACGCTTGCTCAGGCGAACAGGCGTACGCCTGTCAATGTCCGGTATTGGATTCGTATTCCGGTTGTGCAGGCGCAACGCAGGAGGATTGTGTTGCCGACAAGACCGAAGAACCGGCGGACGGCGATTGGTGTAAAGAAGACGTTGATTGCCAGCATACTCGCAATGGAACAACTAGCACATCTGTGCTTTGCTACACCGAATACGGCTGTCATATCGTGAGCGCTAGCTGTGGCAAGGTGACAGGAGGTGGAGACCCGCACAATAAAGCTCAATATGTGTCTCGGGCCTGCAAAAACCATGGACCCAATGACCCTCACAACTGCGGCGACTGAGTGTTGTGAGGTCGGATTTGCAAGTAGTTGTGTGGAGAAACAAAAGATGAAACGCTTCGTGATGGCTATTGTTTTTGGTTTCGTGTTGGGCAGTAACTGCCTGGCACAAACCAAGTCGGACTTGCGAAGCGTCATCGACTATTACGACAACCTGAACGCGCGAATAGAAATGGAGGTCTCTGGAGACTATCTCGGGAAGATACGCGACTGCAAGCTTTCCCACTGGATTTGTGGAGACAAGATCCGGTCGGACAAGTATCATCCCGACAAGAATTCCCCAGATCTTTATCGCGAGACGACGCGGCACAGTTCCTTTGATGGCCAGCAGTTTCGAGTCGGCTTCCGTTATGGAAACTTACAAACGCCGGACGCGGGTGAACTGGACGGCAAGATTCCCAACCTGAAGCTTTTCACGCTGGGGACCTTTGCTATCGAGAATCTGTTCCATGATCTCGAGGAAAATCGACTCGCGGCGCTCATGGTGTGGAAGCAGTTCGAAGAATCGGTCAGGTCCACTGAGACCGTGCGAGATGTTGAGTGCACTGTGCAAACACTGACACTGCCCGATCGCGAAGTTGCCGTGTTCTTCGATTCTGAAAATCGATACCGTGGTGCCCGGTTTCGAGCCATGGGTATTCAAGACTTCATCTTCATCGATGAATTTCTCGAGGAACAGCCGAGATTTCCACGACAGGTGAACTATGTCAATCGCAGCCTGACCAAAGAGAAGGTCTACGTCACAGAGACGATTGTTGTCTCTAGCTTTAAGGAGTGTGATGCCGACGAGGACTTCGTTGGATTCAAAGCGCTGGGTGTGGCCGCTGGCGCGGAAGTTATGGTCTACGATTCGGAAGGCAATCCTGCCAAGAAGGTTTGGACGGGTAGCAAGCTGCGAAGCGAAGGTGCTTTGCCAATTGCGGATATCGCTTCCGGCAAGGGCAGTTATTCGATCTACATCTTGGTGCTAGGATTTTTTGTCATGACAATTGGCTTGGTACTGAAGAAATTCACTCAGTAGCTGGCTTGTCGGTAGCAGGCATTAGCGGCAGATCCGCGAAGTCGATATCATGCCGTTGGTTTTGACGGTTTTGTAACGTCACTCGCCAACTCGCATGAAGACGCAATCCATTACCAAGACATGTGCGCTCGTCAGTGTACTGGCGTCGACTTTGATCGCCGCCTATTGCTCGCTCCGTCACGCGCCCACGTTCGATGAGACTGGCCATATGGTGGCCGGTCTTTGCCATTGGCGCTTCTCGCGATTCGAGTTGTATCGAGTCAATCCGCCGCTAGCGCGGCTGGTGCAGACAGCTCCGGTTGCTTGCACGATACGTGATTACGATTGGGCTGCCTACGACCCAAGCAGCCCGACACGTCAAGAGTTCGCGGTCGGCCACCAACTGATTCATGCGCATCCCAATGCGACCCAGACCATGTTCTTCGCGGCGCGTCTGGCGGGCTTGTCGTTCTTTGTGCTGGGTGGCTGGATGTGTTATCTGCTGGCTCGTCGACTGTACGGCGAATCGGCGGGACATGCGGTATGTTGTTGCTGGTGTTGGTCACCAACGCTGCTAGGCAATGCCGCGTTGATGACTCCGGACGTCGCGGCGGCCGCGATGGGCCTGGTTGCCATCTACTGGTTTTTGGAATGGTGCGAATGCCCCCACTGGAGCACTACGCTGTGGACCGGTTTGGCGATCTCTGGCGCCATGGCAGCCAAGGCGACTTGGATTCTGTGGGCGCCTATCGTTGTGCTCGCCGCAGTCGGGCTGGCCATTCGAGAGACCTACATTCAGCATCGAAAACTCTGGCCTACCTTGGCCCGCTGGCTGGCCAAGTCAATCGCCATTGGGGCGGTCTGTTTTGTGGTTCTGAATACGTTGTATGCGTTCAACGGCTTCATGCGTCCACTGGGGACTTTTCAATTCCGTAGCGAGTCGTTGGCCGGTTTGAACCACACTGAATTGAACATTGGCAACCGCTTTCTCGAGACTTGGATGGCTGGCGTTCCTAGTCCACTGCCGGCTGACTATGTGCTGGGTATCGATCGTCAAAAAATGGAGTTTGAATGGAACAAGCCCGCCTACTTGCGAGGCACATTGAGAGACGGCGGATGGTGGTATTACTACCTCTATGCGGCCGCCGTAAAGATGCCGCTGGCGTTTCTGATGCTACTCGGCTGTGCGGCGCTCAGCTTGGTTGCTGAGCCAAGGCTAGGCCTTCGCGAGTTGGTACTGCTAGGCATTGCCGTGGCATTGTTTACGATGGTGAGCAGTCAGACAGGTATTAACAAGCACTTTCGATATGTGCTGCCTAGCCTGCCCCTGTTTTTTGTGTTTGCAGGACGCTTGTGGAAGCTGGCACCACCTCGCCTTGCAGCTGGCTGCTGGGTGTTGATTCTCCTGGGCGCTATCGAATCTCTGTGGGCGGTTCCCCACAGCCTATCTTTCTTCAATATGGCCGTTGGAGGCCCCCAGCAGGGTCGGTTCCATCTTCTCAACAGCAATGTTTCCTGGGGACAGGACGTCGCGCGTTTGGTTCGTTGGCAACGACAAGACCGCGAGCGGAGCGACCTCTTTTACGCAGCTCTTCATACCAACTACGACCCCACCGACTTGGGATTGGACTTTTCGATACCCCCTGAACTAAACGCGTCCGCCACAGTTTCGGCTCCTGGACCCGGACTATATGCGATTGAGGCCAATGTGTTGATGGGCTATCCCTACCCCATTAGTTTGCCAGGCCGTTCAGGCCACTACGAATTTGATACGGCATATTGGCGGCAGTTTCAAAATTTGGAACCCGTCGCGCAAATCGGCTACTCCATCTTCATCTACCACGTTGATGCAGATTCCACGAAATAGTGCCTTCGCCACGGATTAGGCTCCGGCAACAGCGATAAGGAAGATCCCGGCCCAACGTATGCTTATGACGCTAAAGTCATCCGCAGTAACGTAACTTGGGCATGTCGACAAGCGGCGAAATGTGATCCCAAATCCACGCTCCTGCCCACATGGAAGTGTAAACTGCGCTAAAATTCCAACGGACCGCAATCGCTCGTCACCGTCCATCCCGAATACGCTTTGAGCGCAAACCGGAACCTGTTCAAGCGCGTCTCAAACCTACGCGGCAGTGTTCTTCCGTTCGCATTCACGCGCGGTCGCCAGTCGCTCTCCATGCGCTATAGGATCTTTACTTTTAATGACGCAGGCTAATGGTCCGCGCGACTCGCAACAAGAGATCGAATCATGTCGATAAGAAACGTAGGCGTCTTGCTGGCGATCACGCTCTGTGGCGCGCTCTTCCCGATGGGCAGTATCGTGACCGCGCAAACACGGCTGATTGTCATGGCTGACATGGGCAATGAGCCGGATGAAGAGCAGCAGATGACGCATTTGTTGATGTATGCCAATCAAGTTGACCTGGAAGGCCTGATTGCTTGCTCCGGCAAGTACCTTCATTCCGGACGCAAAGACGGTCGTACCAAAGTGCGACCCGATTTGTTCCACAATCTGGTCGATGGATACGAGCAGGTCGTCGACAATCTGAGGCTGCACGCAGCCAATTGGCCAGACCCGGATGATCTCCGAAGCATTATTGCTGCTGGGACGGCTGACTACGGCATCGCCGCCGTTGAGCCTGGCCGATCGAACCAAGCGTCGAAGCTGATTGAGGCGGCCATCATCAAGGATGACCCGCGCAAACTCTATATCGTTGGCAATGCGGGCACCAATACGCTGGCTCAAGCGCTCGTCGACTTGCATCAAAGTCGCAGCAACGAGCAAATGGAGGAGCTATGCGAGCGTATCATCGTCTTCGAAAATGGAGCTCAAGATAACTCTGGAGCCTGGATCGCGCAGCGCTATCCGGCGATTGCCTGGCATCGAAGCAACCACCAGACCTATGCCTACGGTGGGCCCGGTCGCAACGGATCAGTGCAAGGTCCCTATACGTGGGAAGACTTCGCGCGTACGGCGGAGGGCCAAAACGAATGGGCCGCACAGCACATCATGTCGGGGCATGGCGCGCTGGGCGAGTGCTTTCCGCCAAGGTTGATGCACGGCCGACTGCACTTCATCGAAGGTGGTGGGACGATCCCTTGGATGGGACTGGTCAATGCCGGCCTGACGGACCCTGCCCGGCTTTATTGGGGTGGATGGAGTGGTCGTTTTTCGCGAACCCGACACAAAAATGTCTACTCGCGGCATCAGGACATCCGAACGGATGAGCAACAGTACCAGAGTTTCCGTGTGTTTGAGGCGGACTCGGAAGTCGAATCCTGGACAGATCCGATTCACGATGCCAGTTTCAACAGTCGCTACGTTCCGGTGTGGCGATTCCGCCGCGCGATGTTCAATGATTTTCAAGGGCGGATGGACTGGTGCGTCAAGAGCTATGAGGAAGCAAATCATCATCCAGTCGCTGCAGTCAACAGCGACACTTCGGACGCAATTCTGCATCGGAGTGCTGCGCCGGGAGACAAGATCAAGCTGGATGCGGCGCGTTCGAGTGATCCGGACGGTGATGACCTGAATTTTCGTTGGTGGGTGTACCGAGAAGCGGGGACCTACGCGAACGAAGTACGACTGTCCTCAGACTCTGCTAGGTTTGTTACTGTCGATATTCCCGAGGACGCCGCCGATTCTGAAATCCACGTCATCCTAACCGTCTATGACGACAGCGAGATTGTGTCCCTCTACGACTATCGTCGCATCGTGATCCGAGTCGAAGATGAGCGCGAATAGCGTTTGGGAAACCAAGTTTCGTATGCATCACGGACCGGGTACTGGCGAGACGACTGGAACGCAGAAGCACCTGAAAGGACACCGTGTCCTGGCAACATAGAATCGCACTGCTGTGGGCTGGGTTAGTGATTGGCGGCTCCCTAATTGCCGCGCCAGCCAAGTTTCAGGTAGAAGCACTGACGATGCCGGTGGCTTTGCAGGTCGGCCGCGCGCAGTTCTTAGGCGTCACGGTCGCTGAGCTTGGCTGCCTGGCGACCATCTTGGTTCTATTTTTTGTGAACCGTCGCAGTTGGAACAAGCTGCATGTCTTTTGCATCACGCTGGTGGTGGTTGCGTTCGCTGCTCAGCACTTGGCGCTGATGCCCATCCTACAAGCTCGATCGGAGCGAATTATTGCAGGCGAAACGGTCGGCGAGAGTTCTTTACACTTGATATACGTTGTGCTCGAAGTCTTGAAGGTCATCGCTCTGCTTGTCAGCGGCAGCAGCCGGATCGCTGCCAGCAATGACCAGACGAAGAGCTTCGGCTAAGGCCACACAGAGTAGTTGACAAGAGGTTATGATAGCCTGCCGCCGAAGCAGCTTTGTCGCACGTCTCCCGGATGGTACTGCCAAGGTTCCGATTCCGCCCGCCGAACGAAGCGCTGTTCGCTTGTGAAGTCGCTTTTTCGCCCGAGTCACGTAGCGATGCGGTTGCGTGACCATGCGGTCAAGTAGCTAATGCGAATGGTCAGTTGCGGCAGGTGGCGTTCAATGCGACATGTCATTTTGAAGAAATCTACTACCAGGATTCAACTTGCGATGGTCCGATTCCTCCTACTGACTCTCGGTCTAGGCCTGTTCTTGCTCTTGTCCGTTCCCGGAGTCGTGCACGCTCAGCCAGCATCCGACAACGTGGACGTTCCTCAAGCACCGGCAGATGCCGCTGAGCCGTTTGCGGCGATGGGACTGCTGATGGCTGAAGTTGGCACGGACACGGTGATCGTGCAAGTTCGATTGACCGCTTCTGAAGGACTTGTCGAAGGTGATGTCCCGGGTGCCTGGGGGGTTGTGGAGTACCAGATTTTCAAGGAGGGGGAGAAGCAGTCCGTGGCAACGCAACTAGAACGCGCACTGCCTCACCATGACTTCATCACTCGCACACGCTTTGTCGGGCTCGAACCGGGAACTCGCTACGTGTGCCGCACCAGAATTGGTCTGACGAAGGACACGCTCAGGGCGGGGCCTACAGGGACGTTTGAGACGCACTATGGTGGAGATTCTGCTTCGACGTTTCGGTTTGTCGTCGTTACTGGCATGAACTACGCCAAGTTCCACGGTGATTCCAACATCGACTTGGTTCAACATCAGCGAGAAAACAACTCGGCGGTTCCCAAACCCTATGACGGCCCCGACAAGGCTCTAGGCTATCCTGCCTTGGAGACAATTGCCAACATGGAACCCAATTTGTTCATTGGTACGGGCGACAATGTCTACTACGACACACCTGACGCCACCCGCGCCAAGACCGTCCCCGCCATGCGTCGCAAATGGCACGAGCAGTTTGTCCAGCCCAGGTACCTGCGGCTCTTTGCCAAAGTGCCGACGATGTGGATGGTCGATGACCATGACTACCGCATTGATGACGCGGACAACGCCGGATATTTCCTGCCTTTGCCTTCGACGTCTTATACCATGATGCTGGAACAAGTGCCTTATGGAACGTTTCAAGAGCCCGCTCCCAAGACATACCGCACCGTCCGCGTGAATAAAGACCTGCAGCTGTGGCTTCCAGAAAACCGTCTTTATCGCAGCCCGAATGCGGAGCCTGATGTCAAAGGCAAAACGATATGGGGTAGGCAGCAGAAGGCCTGGCTCAAGCGGACTTTGCGCGCGAGTGACGCGACTTTCAAGCTGTTGGTCTCACCTACACCCATGATTGGGCCCGATGACAAGCGCAAGAACGACAATCATGTGGACATCAACGGCTTTCAAACGGAGCAACGGGAGTTTTTCGACTTTTTGGCACAGGCTGGGCTGGATAAGTCGGGGTTCTATATGGTTTGCGGTGACCGCCATTGGCAGTACCACGCCATCAATCCTCGCGGACTGGAAGAATTCTCATGCGGCGCGCTGGTTGACGCAAACTCGCGTTTGGCCCGGATGCCTGGTGACCCACAAGGCACGGATCCCAACGCATTGATCAAGCATTTGCACGTCCAAAAAGAGCCGTCCGGAGGATTCTTGATGGTCACCGTCAATCCCGCCGGGCCGTCCAAGCCCGCTCAATTGACGTTCGCGTTTTACGACGAGCGGGGCAACGAGCTCTATAGCGTCTCGAAAGCAGCGCCGGGCCGGTAAGGACAACCAGTAGAGTTCAGCACTTAGCCGACTTTTTCGGCGACGCCTCCTTTACGAACCGGCACTCGTCCGTCGCTTTACCAACCCGAAGCGCCAGCGAGTCAATAAGGTCCGTCGAAATGTACTCGCCGTTCGCGCTATGTTGGTTTTGGGTTTTCAAATAAAAGTGGCGCTGTCCAACTACTGTGCCTGGAATGGCAGGCTAGCTCGACCTTCATCCGTCAGGTCTAAATCGAGCGTAAGCAGACGCTGAGCGACTAGTTTATCGAGCACGAGCTGAGCCGAGTTTTCATCGATGTGAAGAGCGCGGGCGATATTTGCAGTGGCTTGCGGCCGCTCCGCGGATTTCGAAGCTACTTCCAGTGCCAGCGTCTGTTGGATGGTTTGACGTCGGCCGGTGCGCCCGATCCATTGAGATAACACTCCACGCTGCGGCAGAAATAAGAGTACACAGAGAAAAACCGCGCCGGATACGGAGGCCATTGGTCCCGTCGGTGAAACATCCAGGAATTTTGCCAAATAGAGTCCGTGCACGGCACTCAGTACGGCAATTGTACTGGACAACATCAGCAGAATCCCCAGCCGTTTGGTCAGCAAGAATGCTGTCGCAGGCGGTGCAATCATCAACGCCACGATTAACACCGAACCTGCCACGTTGAACGCGGCCACGGTTGTCAGTGAAACCAAGCCCAACCACGCGTAGCGCATCAAGGTTGGTTTGAGGCCGACGCGGGCGGCTAGCAGAGGGTCAAAAATCATGACCTTCAGTTCCTTGTAGCACAATAAGATGCATCCAAGCACCAGTGTTAGCATCAACGACATTGAAATCAGCGACTTTGGTAGTGAGCCCAACCCCCAGACGGTTGCTTGATCAAGTGGAGCGAGTGCCAGATTTCCATCGATGATGCAATCGGCATGGAAGTGAGTCTGGCGCAAGCTGGTTGACACGATCACAATGCCCAAGCTGAACATGCCAGCGAAAACGATTCCCAGGCCGGCGTCCGGATCAACCAAGCGAGTGCTGGTTAACGCCTCGGATGCCCACACCATGATGAGGCCACTGGCCGCAGCCATCACGATGAGCCAAGGGCTGTCGTAGCTGCGAAAGACCAGAAACGCCAAGACCAATCCGGGCAAGATCGCATGGCTCAAACCCTCACTGACCATGGCCTGCCGATTGACCAGTAGCAAACTCCCGCATAAACCGCAGGTCAGGGCGGTGACAAT
>JANQOL010000424.1 GCA_028289675.1 Pirellulaceae bacterium | reverse complement strand
TGGATTTAAGGCTGTGGAGGCCAACGTTTGACCGACATTCCAGAAACTCGTGACAGCCTGTTGGCTCAGGTTCAGGACCCCGGCAACACGGCTGCCTGGAATCGGTTTGCGGACATCTACCGCCCGGTGGTCATTGGACTGGCCCGACGACGTGGTTTGCAGGATGCGGACGCCCAGGACTTGGCGCAACGCGTGTTGCTGAACGTGGCGGCCGCGCTGCCAAGCTGGCAGCCTGCTTCGCCCTCGGTGCGGTTTCGACATTGGTTGTTACGCATCGCCAAGAACGAGACGTTGAAGTTCTTGACCCGGCAACCGCGCGATGCTGCCCAAGGAGGTTCCGGCGTGTTGCAACTGCTGCACGGTCAGCCGCAGACGGAGTCCGACATGGATGCCGCGATTGAACTGGAATACCGTCGGCAACTGGTCCGCCGCGCGGCGCAGATTGTCCGGGACCGTTCGGAAACAATCACCTGGCAAGCCTTTGCCATGACGACCATCGACGAAGTTTCGATCCCGGCCGCCGCCCGCGCATTGCGGTGCAGCCAGGGAACGATTTACGCCGCCCGCAGTCGCATCATGCGCCGTATTCGTGCCGCAGTGCGCGAGTTGGAGGAAGACGATGTCTGATCAGTTGTCTACCGACCCTTGCCATCCCGAACGAGTGGAAGCATATCTGGATGGCGTTTTGTCCCCGGACGCAACCGCCGCATTCGTCGACCATTTAGACCAATGCCCAGAGTGCCAGCTTGAATTGCAACAGCAGGCTGCCGCCGATAGCACGTGGCATGATTACCGGCAGGCGCTTCAGGATCAGCCACATGACAGCGTTCGGTTGAGCGACACGTTGGCTGGTGACACGATAACCGTGGGCGGCACGGAGGACGACGCAGCCGCAGACAACTCGGCGGCCTACATCCAACAAGTAACCGCGCTGTTGTCACCGTCGGACGATCCGGAGATGCTCGGCCGCATTGCGGGCTACGAAGTATGTGGTGTCATCGGCGCGGGCGGGATGGGAGTTGTCTTTAAGGCGTTTGATCGTTCGTTGGATCGGATGGTGGCCATCAAAGTCATGGCACCTCATTTGGCCAGCAGTGGTCCAGCCCGCAAGCGATTCGCTCGCGAGTCCAAGGCGGCCGCAGCGGTGCTGCATCCGAACGTGGTGGCAATTCACGGCGTGTCCCACACCGCACAACTGCCTTACTTGGTGATGCCCTACATCCGCGGACGCTCGCTGCAGGCGCGGATTGATCGCGAAGGTCCCTTGCCGGTGCTGTCTTGTCTGCGGGTAGCAGCTCAAGTAGCGGCCGGCTTGGCGGCAGCACACGACCAAGGTCTGGTGCATCGCGATATCAAGCCCGCCAACATCTTGCTTGAAGAGGGTGTCGAGCGGGTGGCAATCACTGATTTTGGACTCGCCCGTGCCGTCGACGATGCGTCGATGACACGCAGCGGAGTGATTGCAGGCACGCCGCAATACATGTCACCCGAACAGGCTCGCGGAGAACCCATCGATGCTCGCAGCGACTTGTTTTCGCTCGGCAGCTTGCTCTATGCCATGTGCACCGGACACCCTCCCTTTCGCGCTGAAACCAGCTTTGGGGTGTTGCATCGTATCGCTCAATCCCGGCCCAGGCCGATTCGCGAGATCAACGTCGAAGTGCCTGATTGGCTAGTTCGCTTGGTAGATGGCTTGCACCACAAGCGACCCGCCGACCGGTGGCCCTCGGCGGCGAGCGTCCACCGGATGTTGATCGAGTGTATCGCGCATTTGGAGCGACCCGATCATCAACGTCTCCCATCCGCGTTGCGAAACACAAGCTCACTGACGATTTCGAGGGCCGCCCTGTGGACCAGCGCTGCGGTGCTGGTCGTATTGTTCACCGCTTGGGTGGCGAACAGTCTGTTACGCAGTGAATCTGGCTGGTCGTCACGTGGAAGCTCGGCCCCAGTTGCGGACCAAGGCCAGTCGAACCGGCAGTCGCTCGAAGCCGGGACTCCATCGATGTCCGGCAGCCAAGCTGGCGGCGATTCGCAACTTGCGACGAGCAATCGAGACACGCGTGACTCGGCGGCTCTGATTCCGCCGGCGGAACTTGTGGAGCTCAATACTCGTTGGCACGATCCCTTCGAAGTGTCAACGGCCGAGATCCAGCAGCTGGCTACCCAGCTGGAGCGAGCGACTGCCGCTCCGTTTGAGACGGCCAGGTCCAGTTCTGACCGTTCTCCAAATGAATGACCATCGTTCGATAACCATCTTTCTCTGGAAACTAAGGAGTCTTACGTGAGAATCTTTCTAGCACTATTCATGTGTCTAACCTTGAGCGCGACCAGTTCGGCGCAGTCCACAGATGACCAAACGCGGGACGAAGGTTTCGGCTTCACCACCAACAAAGAACTTTCGTCGCGCGAATTGACCTTAGGTGTTCGTGTGGCTCTCGACCGAGTCCAAGAAACGGAGTTGCGGTTGGCTATGTTGTCGGAGAAATTCGGTCAATCTCACCCACAGGTGCGAGAGTTGAAGTCCGAATTAGAAGTTCTGCGGAGTCAACTGTCTGAATGGAAGCAATTGGCGGGCATGGCGGTGACAGCCAATTCTCAGGTGTCTGTTGCCCGGCAAAGAAGCGACTATGCTCGGTTGGAGGAGAAAGCGGCGGTCGTGGCCGCGCAAATTCGCAATCTCCAACTGCGGTCCGCCGATGAGTCCGATGACGAGGCGAAGGTAGATATCGACGAGACGATTGAGCATTTGCGGGAGGAGTTGGCAGATCTCGTGTCGGCGGCCTTTAAATCCAGGCTGCGAATGCAGCAACAGCAGTTGGCAGACGCGCAGGCAAAACTGCGTGTTGCCGAAGAACGTTTGGCTCAACGCAAGTCTCTTGCGGATACCATCGTTCGTCGCCGCATCGAAGAACTGATTGGTGGTGCCCATACCGCCTGGGACAATCAGGCTCTCAAGCAAGTTTCGGGCGGCTTTACGGCGGCCGCGGACGAATCCAGTCTACGGTCTGACGACTTGTTGCGTTACCATTTCGATGCTGACGCCCTACGCCAAGACCGTGCTCAACTCGAATCCCTAAGATCAGCTCTAACGGAAGCTGCCGGATCGGCGCCAGAAAAGACGGAAAAGTAGGCGAACGGCCCGAACGCCCACGCGGTCCGCTGGCTCCATGGTCGGACTCTATGGTGATCGCGGATTTGGGCGAAACCTGGAGCGACGACGGGGGTTGGACACTGATACTTACACTGTGCGACTCCGCACAAGCTGCCGGCCTGGCAGCCAACCCTTGTCTGTCGCTCCCAGGATCTCATCGATGTTCGTCCACCCCTTCTCAAGAGCGGCTCTGCTAGGAGTCGTGTTTTTCCAGTTCGCCGGTACGTGCACCCCATCCACAGCTCAAGAAGCTAAACCCTCTGGAATCGGGGAGGGATTTGTCCTGATCGCTCCACTTGGAAGCGATACCAGCTACTTGATCAATGCCGACAAGCAAGTTGTGCACGAGTGGCCTTGTGGCAGCGAACCCGGCAACGCCACTTATTTGACCTCCGATGGCAGTTTGATTCGAACCGGCAAAGTGCGGAATTCGAACTTTGAGGCCCGCGGCGGTAGCGGTGGCAGTGTGCAGCGGATTAGCTGGGAAGGTCAACAGATTTGGAAAACCGAGATCTCCGATGCCAACTTCCATGCTCACCACGACGTCCAACCGCTGCCTGGTGGTAATGTGCTGGTCATCGCATGGGACGCCATGAGCGGCGAAGAAGCCATCCAAGCCGGACGCGATCCACAAACGCTTGCCCAAGGTCGGCTGTGGCCGGAAGCCATATTGGAAATCAAACCCGTGGACCAGGACGATCACGAAATCGTCTGGCAATGGCGACTACGCGATCATCTGATCCAGAATTTTGACAAATCCAAAGCGAACTACGGCCGCGTGGATCAGCATCCTGAACTGGTCGACATCAACTACGGTATCCGTCGCGGCGGTGCCGATTGGATTCACATGAATGCGGTGCACTACCATCCCGAATTGGATCAGATTGCACTGAGCGCGCGGTGGTTCGACGAAGTTTGGATCATCGACCACTCCACAACGGCCGAAGAGGCCGCTGGACACGAAGGTGGTAGATATGGACGCGGCGGAGACCTGCTTTATCGCTGGGGGAATCCCGAAGCCTATTTCGCCGGGTTGCCAATGGACCGCCAGTTGTTTGGGCAGCATGACGTGCGCTGGATCGAACCTGGACGACCGGGGGCCGGCAACCTGTTGCTGTTCAACAACGGAGGCAGCCACGAACGAAACTTCTCTTCGGTCGACGAATTCAAGCCACCTTTGGCAGCCAACGGGAGCTACGATCTTTCATCTACGGCAGCCTTCGCCCCCGAAAAATTTCTTTGGACTTATAGCGATCCAGGTCAGTTTTTGTCCAACCGCATCTCCGGCGCTGAACGACTTCCCAATGGCAATACATTGATTTGTTCAGGAGACCAGGGCTGGGTTTTCGAAGTTACCCCAGCAGGTGAACTGGTGTGGCAATTCGAACTGTCGGAAATGGGCCTGCGAGGTGGATTGTTTCGAGCCGCCTACTACCCCGCCGATTTCCCGGGGTTAAAGAACCGCGATCTAAAGCCCGTCAACAACTGATCGCTCACGACTAGGCGCAAGGCCGTTGGATTTTCGTGCTGCGCGAGTGACGTTCATCAACATGTCGTTGTCGGCATATTGAGAGTGTTGCATCTGGCGCCATCAATTATCATTCACGTGGAATTGCTGCCGTATTCTGTTGGGCAGTACGCCGCAGGCGTACTCAACTTTCGAATTTCTATGTCTGCGGCTGACCGCTCAACACGTTAAGAAATGTTGACTTCCACAACTTGACTCTCCCCCAACAGGAGACCGTAAACTGCCGCTATGTACAGCATTGGAGAGTTTTCCCGAGCCACCGGGCTGACCGTCAAGACATTGCGGTTTTATCACGAGCAAGGCATCTTGGAACCATCTCGAGTGGAATCCGGCAGCGGCTATCGCTATTACTCGGACGCCAAAATCGAGACTGCTCGGGTCATTGGCAAATTGCGCGAGGTGGAGTTTTCCGTTGCTGAAATCAAAGAAATCCTCAGCAGCCATGATGATGATGCTGATTTGTTGGCATTGCTGGAATCCCGCAAAGCGGAAGTTCAGCAGCGTATGCAAATCGATCGCCGCATCGTGCGTCTGCTGGAAGACATCATTACTCACGAGCGGGAGGCAAGCCAGAAAATGTCAAATGCAACGTACAGCGTGGAAAGAAAACAGGTCGAGCCGATGTTGGTGGCCAGTATCCGCATGACGGGTAAGTACAGCGACTGTGGGCCGGGATTCGGAAAGCTAGGACGCAAATTTGGGCGGCACATCTGCGGCAAGGGCTTGATGCTTTGTCATGACGGTGAGTATCGCGCCGAAGACGCCAACTTCGAAGTCGCCATGCCAGTTCGCCGGGGAGAACCGGTTGATGACATCCAAGTCAAGACACTGCCAGGTGGAACATGCTTGTCGTTGATGCACTTAGGACCCTTCGATGAACTCAGCCGTTCCTATGCGCAAATACTGCAGTACGCCAAAGACCAAGGACTGGAGATTTCTTTGCCAAGTCGCGAAGTCTATCACAAGGGACCGGGGATGATCTTTCGCGGCAACCCTCAGAAGTATCTGACCGAAATCCAGTTGATGTTGAAGTCGTAGATCACGCCTCTATCGCTACGCAGCCTTGGTAATGCTCGCGGACACGATCTCCGTCGGCTCGCTAGGCTGCCTACTCATCCTGCGCAGGATCTTTGGCAATCGCACTTGCGCGTTGCCTGAGCTAAGATGATGCGCACGCGACGTGCGATGTTCTGGCGAATGTCTGGCTGACCATGGTAGAAGGAAGCTCATAAAGCGATGACCAACGTGAATGCATCAGATCGACGGAAGTTCATTCAGGTCACTGCCGCCGCAGCTGCCGGTGCAGCCGCGTCCTCGAGCCAGCCACAGGCGTCTGCGTTTGCTGACGAGCCCGAAAACCTGACCGGGACTGAAGCTGCCAATTCGCTCAACCACGGTCCAGACTGGGAGACGCTCAATCCAGGCTTTTGGCGGATCTCCGGCGGAGAGCTGCGTCGGCGGATCAAGAATTATGGGGACCGAGCGCGTGCTACCGGATTCCCGTTTCACTATGAAACACATGGTCGCAGCGGAGGTGTCATGCCGACCGAATACGACCCTTCTCTGCCCGCGGGTGCGATCTACCGTCGAGATTGGAAGTTGACTGAACGGTGGTCCGTGTCGGCCCGCTTTACTTATCACGGACACGTTGACGTGCGCCGTGAAGGCGATTCCGAGGACTGGCGAATGCATCAACCTGGCTACGGTCGTCTGGGGTTAGCCTTTGGCGCGAAGAGCCTGTTTGAAAGCTACAACAAAACTCGCCACGTATCATGGGTTGGCTGGAGTGATGATGGAAAGTTTGGTTTTTTCGCACGGTCCGGCAAGCAACGGAATCGCGATAAGCTAGTAGATGCACCTGACCTGCAGCCCGGAGATGCTGTCCAGCTAGCTCTAAGTGCACAGCCTTCGGGGGAGAAAACACAACTGACGGCCACGTTGACAACGGCTGACGGAAACACGATTTCAGTCACGCAGTCCGTCGCAACTTCGGCTGCTGAAGGCTACGTGGGTGTGTTCGGGCAAGGACTGACTGATTTTTCTGTCACCGACATGCGCGTCGATGCGGGGGAAAATCGGCCGCTGGCCATTGGTGAACTAGACTGTTACACCTGCTATCCGCTCGGCGATACGCTGCGAGAAGTCGAGGGGCACTGGCAAGTCCGTTTTGTGGGCTTGTTTGCCTCGGACGGCCAGCGAGCGGAGATTCGCATTGCCGACAGTCCGCAGCCCGCGGGAGGCTGGGAACAAGTCCCGGTGGCCGGGGCGGCACCCATCGTCAACCATCAATGGCGCCGCAACACGGCGTCCATCTTGGCCATCTTGCCAGCCAATCCGGCTTCGCGAACGCTGTATTACACCGTCTGGAAAGACGGCCGCGACGTCACCGCCGACACGCGGATTGGCACGGCCGCCACCGGACCGGGAACCGGCTATGTGGGCGATGTGCCCTCCTCCGGTGCCTATGTGGGCCGGCTGCCCCAGCTGCAGGCTCCGTACAAGGTTTGTGGCCTCAGCTGTCATGCGATTACCAGCGGACTTCAGCAGAGGACGGAGAAGGGCTGGCAGCTGCTCGGTGGTGGAGACGACTGGCAGTTTCGCGATCAGCCGACCGTGGACGCCTATCGGCATTTGGAAGACTACAACTTCCAAGTCATGTGTTGGGAGGACGACGTGTGGTACATGGAATTGGTCATGTACCCTCCCAGTACGGATGATGCCTACAAAGTCGTGATTGCCACCATTTGCGGTCCGACCAGCCGCTGGCAGATGATGCGGCATTGGAATGTCATCAATCCGGGTGACCACGACTACGGCATGGACGACGTCAAAGGTCCCGAACAACTGGTGCTGCGCCTCAAGGATGGCTTGGGCCAGGATCGCGACTACATGCGGCGCAATTTCCAAATTGTGCAGCACTTGATTTCCGGTGACGAGCAGGTTGACCCGTCGTTGAATCCCAAGAAGTGGCGGGCTTGGAAGATGCCCAACCGCGACTTCACCCTAGCGATCGTTGATTCGCGCTTGTGGCGGTCCAGTCAAGATACCGCCATCTGGGATGACGAAGGCTGGGGGCACATGCGCGAGGTGTACGACCGCGCCGATCCAACTCGCAGCCTGCTTGGTGAAGAACAGTTTGCATGGTTGCAGCAGCTGGTTCGCACCGATTCATCGCGACTGATCTGTCTGACAGGCTTAAATGGTCTGCATACCGTGTGGACCGGTGGCAAGTCCTACAGCAAGACGGACGATGATTTCCCACAGCGTGATCGAGTTGCCGCCGACTACGCTGGCTGGGTGGCCGCCGGCGCCGATCGAGTGGTCGAACTGCTCGGTTCGCGGGATGGAGTCGTTACGGTCTATGGCGACGTTCACAACGGCTGCATTATGAAGAACACCGACCATGGATTGATTGAGTGCAGCTTTGGACCCATTGGACGGAGTGGTGGACGAGCCGTGATTCAAGGCTTTGGGCCCAACATGCGCGACTACGATGGCCGACCGGTCCAAGTGACGGCGCTTTATCACAAGACCCACGCCGATCCATCGCTGAACCCGTACGCCGGTGGAGAGCCATTCTACTGGAATTTCTTAGAAATGGAGTTCGATCCGCGGCCGGCCGATCCTGCCATTGGCTTGCGGGTGCGGAATATGGTGGATCCTCCCACCGAGTCACCGCGTGGAGGCGGCGCGCTCGAAACCTCGGCTTCCTTGACGGGGCGCCAGCCAGCCAGCCGCTTGCCTCCATTGATGACGTTGGCCAACGCTGACGTCCGTGTGGTGGCCACCGATGGTCTACCGCTGCGAGGGACTCGCAGTGATGCCCGGGGTCGATTACCAACCACGACTTTGGTGGATGTCCCACCGGGAGAACGTGTCATCGTCACGGCCTTCGATGGAACCCAATCGAATTCGCGAACCGTGCGAACCGTGCGGACCGTGTGATCTCTTGGCAGCCATCAATCGCTGGTCGCGGCAGCCCAGCCATGACCTGTCGGAATGATCGGGCCAGGTGTGCGAATCTTGGGCACCTTGGCCAGCGGCGCCAAGGAACGTTCCCATCGTCGATGTTGTCCAGCCAGTTGTTGGACAATGTTGGTGTGTTCGGCCGCCACATCGGATTCCTCGCGTGGATCTGAAGCGAGGTCAAACAGCTGCCATGGATCTTGTTCGTACTTGCGGTACAGCCGCCAGTCGCGCCAGCGTACGGCGATCAGATGCCGTCGTACGGCGTCATCCGGCTGGTTGTTCAACCAGAACAAGTACTCGTGGGCGTCGCCGTCACGCTCGCCCATCAAATACGGCCACAGGTCGACGCCGTCGCAGTGCTCTGGAATACTCTGACCAGATAGCGCAGCGATTGTCGAGTAGAAGTCGAAATTGGCCATCAGTCCAGCGTAGCGTTCTCCTTGCGGCAATCTGCCTGGCATTGAGAAAATGGTCGGCACGCGTACCCAGCCTTCTTGCTGCGTACCCTGACCTTTCCCGCCGCGATAAGGCGTCGAACTACCACCTTCGCCCGGGTTCGCTCCGTTGTCGCTGGTGAAGATGATCAACGTGTTTTGCCTCAGCTGAAGCTCTTCCAGCGTTCGCACAAGCTTGCCGATTTGGTCGTCCACGGACACAATCGCGCCGCCTAACAGACGACGCATGCCGCGCGCGCTTGTTCGCTTGGCCAGTGATTCGGGCACTTCGTTGTTGAATGAATGGATGGCTTCAGGAGACCAATACAGGAAAAATGGTTCCGACGAGTGACGCTCGATGAAGTCCACGGCGGAATCGCCATCGTAGTCGGTCAGCCACACCGTTTGACCGCTGGAGTCTACGCAGAAGTACTTGGATCGCCCTCCATGCTTGTCCAGTTGTTTACGCAAAGCCGGAGATAGGCTTGCTAACTCTTCCGGCGAGTACTGTTTCTTTGGGGGGATTTTGGCTACTTCGGTAAATCCAACCTGCAATGGACCTTGCCGCCGCGTACCGATATCCCACTTGCCAATCTGCCCGGTCGCGTATCCATGGTCGCGCATCACTTGCGCCAAGGTGGGTCGGTCCTCAGGGATCGGCAGCCCGCGAGACATGCCGTATTTGCCAAACCGTTGCCCATACTGGCCCATCATGAGACTGCAGCGGCTGGGGCAACAGGGTGGGTTGGTGATGTAGGACGCAGAGCACCAAACACCCTGTTTCGCCAACCGGTCGATATTCGGCGTCGGAATGTCCTGGCAGCCGTAGACTCCCAAGTCGCCGTAGCCCAAGTCGTCGATGTAAATCAGGATGATGTTTGGTTTGTCGGAAGCTGCGCACGGCGATACCAACGTGCTGTGCAGCAGAACGAGCAAAATACCAAACAACAACGGACGTTCGCGGGAGGTGTTCATCATCGAAGCCTTGGGTAGGAATTTGATGGCCAGCACGATTCCACCGATGACTGGCGAGCACTCTATAAGTTAGTCCATGACCGCTGGGCAAAGCGCGAAACAAGGTGTTGATGCAGGCGGGTTCCTCGAAAAACAACCGCGCTATGCCGTTGCGTCTAGTGAATCTCGGTCATCCGAGCTGAATAGCGTATAGATGGTCAGGCCTTGCAGATCTTGAGTGGGTGGGCTGGTTAGTAGGCTGGCAATAAACCCGACTAGCACGGACGTGGCAATTCCGGCGGAAGTGTATATGTATCCATTGACGGACGAGAATCGCCACAGGCAGAACATGACGGCAGCGCCTACAGCGGCTCCGATCATCGCGCCCAAAGCGTTGGCACGCTTCGTCGTCGCTCCCAAAATGAACAAACCGCCCAGCACCCCCATGAACAATCCGATGACTTGAATGAACGTATCAAACAGCGATTTGATATCCGGATTCACAAACACCAACGCCAGCAAGGTTCCCAATACCCCTACGCACAACGTCCACTGGCGGGCGGCCATTAAGTAGGCGTCCTCGGTCCGGCAAGCACGCAACGGGCGCATGAAATCTGTCACAATTGCCGCGGCCGTTGAGTTCATGCTGGTGGAGACCGTTGACTGGGCTGCCGCGAACACGCCGGCGACGATTAAGCCGGCGATGCCAATGGGCATTTCACGGGCGATAAACAGTGGGAACACTTGGTCGGTGAGTATGGACGGTTCCAGTTTTTCAGGATGTGAACGATAGTAGGCAAACAAAGCCGTCCCAATGCCAAAGAACAATAGCGTGGCCGGAATGGTCAGCGCCGCGTTCGTCCAGATGGATCGTGCAGCCAGACGCCGGCTAGCCGTTGTCATATAGCGCTGCACGACGGCTTGGTCCGCCGTATACGACGACAGATTCTGCCCAACGGCACCCACGACGATAACCCACAGAGCGATTTGGCTGCTGGTCGCGTCCCAGTGCAGATTCGCCAATGTGAATTTGTCGGCTGCGGTTGCGGTGCTTAGAAATCCTTCGATGCCGCCATCGACCCCGGCGATCAACCAACAGCAGGCCAGCATGGCCCCGCCCATAAGCACGAACGTTTGGACCGTATCCGTCCACACCACGGCTTCGATACCGCCCAGAGTGCAATAGATGATGCTTAGAACACCCATCAATATGACGGATTGGACTGGCGTTAAGGGTGTGGCCACGGCTAGTGCCAAGCCCGTGAGCGACATGACCACGGCCATGCGAAAGATGTGGAACAAGACAAAGCTAGCGCTGCCAAAGAGGCGGACCGTTCGGTTAAACCGCTTTTCTAAGTACTCGTAGGCGCTAGTCGCATCGATGCGCCGAAAAAACGGCAATGCGACAAACACGGCCACGATGGCCACCACCGGAATCATCAAATTGCCGACCGCGTACACCCAGTCTTGGGCAAAAGCCTTGGAGGGAATCCCTGTAAACGTCAGCGAACTGAGCATGGTGGCGAATATGCTGCATCCAGCTGCCCACCAGGGAAGGTGTTTGCCCCCACGAAAATAGTCGTCTGTATTTCGATTCCGCTTGGTGAAGAAAACTCCGATACCGACCATCGACAGCAGGTAAGCGAAGAGCACGATGTAGTTGACGAGACCGAAACTGTGTTGGGAAACCACGGGGCGAATGCTCCAAACCTGCGGCGATCGCACGCGCGGTCGGACTTCTCCGCTGGGGATGACAATTGCACCCTTCCATTCGGTGGCAACGGTCGTTACCTGATTGCTTGGCACGGAACCCGCTTGGATCCAAGTGTCGGTGATCGTGTGGTAGGCCAGAGCTTGGCGAGGAAAACCCGGGTGCTCGTCTTTGAGTTCATCACTTTGGAAGAACAGCGAGCCATCAGCTCCGCCCAAAACGAGAATGTGACTTTGCCCGCTACCGATTCCTGTGCCCGCCATCACGCACCGCGGTACGTCCGCCCGGCGTCGCCAACGATTCATGGCAGGTGAGTATTCCCACACATCGGTCAAAAATTGGGTGTCCGTCGCATTGGGACCATCCTGGCGGCGCCCGCTTAAGATGTACACGCAGTCTTCAAACCCATTGTGTTGGTGCACCGTCAAGTTGAAAGCGCGCGATGGACTGGGCCAAGCAGGTAACGTCTGCCAGCGAAATTTCTCGGGATCATCTCGCGTGGAAAGATCCAGCGACCAAAAATTGGTCATGGCCGTCTCCAGCGAGCTGCCGCGCTGGCCACCAGCCATGTATATGACTTCGTCGATCAACGTCGCCGCACCGAAAGCACAAGACTCTGGCAAAGACGGATAGGATGTAGTCTGGATCCGCTGATTCGCATCATCCCAGTGCAATAGAAACACATCGTCGAATGTGCGCGAGGCGTCGTTGCCGCCGATGCAGACCAGACCGTCGGGAGTGGAGACCGACGCGCCGTAGGCCGAGGCTCGTGGCAGTTGGCCGCCGTTCAACCATTGAAAGCCGTCCGCGGATGGTGCCAGAACATGGATCTGGTCATGCCACACCTTGGCGTTTTCCCAAACTGGCTGCGGAAAATTGGCGCCTCCGGCCACGATCAGCACATCGCCGTGCGTACCTGCAAACGGACCAGCAACCCCCAGCGGATTAGGCAACGGAGGCAATTCGCTCCATTCCAGCAGGTCGCCTTCAGCCCTCAACGCGATTGGTATGGCCAACCAAACGGTCAGGAATCCAAGAGTTTGAATCCAAGTCAAAATGCGAGATCGCATGACACAAGCCGGCGAGAGGGAATAGTGGGCGAGCGCCGGTATTTGTGGCGCCAGACGTCGCTAGTCACTGGACGCATCGTCGAATATGCAACGCTGACGCCGCTCTCGCGATCCTGCGTGACATACGATGCTTGGACCGGTGCGGCTTGACGTTGCGGATGCTCGACCAACTCGACTTCAGCAGTTCAGTCAACCACAATATTATCCAAATTTCATTCAGCGTGATTCTTCATGCAGAGAGAACGCGACTTGTAAAAGGCTTTGCCGCTAAGTTAAGCGACGCGGCATAGTCGGCTTTTGTAGGCCTGTGCGGTCGTCGTGCCGTGCCATAGAACTCATTTTGGGCCAAGAAGCAACAACTCGGCCAAGAAAGGGACGCTCTAGATGAATGGTCGAGAACTGGCCGCGAAGCTACTCGGTGGCGAAATCGTGTTGGGTACGTTGATTGTCTCACCATCGCCGCGTTGGCCGGAGGTTGTCAGTCAATGTGGTCTGGATTTCGTGTTCATCGACACCGAACATGTGGCGTTGGACCGCGCGGCGTTGTCTTGGATGTGCCAGGTCTATGCCGGACTCGGGTTGCCGCCGTTGGTGCGCATTCCGTCGCCGGATCCCTATGCGGCCTCGATGGTTTTGGACGGTGGCGCTGCCGGTGTGATTGCACCGTATGTGGAATCGGTGGAGCAGGTTCAAGCGCTGCGCGGCGCGGTGAAGATGCGACCTATCAAGGGGCGCAAGTTACAAGCCATGCTGGATGGAGAGTCGGCTGGTCCCCAGTTGGAATCGTACCTGGCGGATCGAGCTCGCGAGCGTCTGCTCATCGTGAATATTGAAAGCACTCCTGCCATCGATGCTTTGAGAGACATCGTCCAGGTGCCAGGCTTGGACGGCGTGCTGATTGGTCCGCACGATCTATCATGTAGTCTGGGTGTTCCAGAGCAGTATGAGCATCCCGATTTTTTGGCAGCTTGCGAATCGATCTTCAAGTGCGCTCGGGACGCTGGAATTGGAGCGGGGATCCATTTCTGGGGCGATGTGCGGCAGCAAACGCGATTGTTGGAATTGGGCGCCAACATGCTCATCCACAGTGCGGACATCAGTTTGTTTCAAAAGCACTTGCAATTGGAGTTGGCCTCCATTCGGCAAGCCCTGGGATGGACGACGACCGATCCCAAGTACAACGGCCCAGTCATCTAGGGCGAGTTGCACTTTTGTTGAGTTTAGCTGGCAGCCGCAGGTGCACGCGTTGTTCAAGGACTTCAGTACATTAAGTACGCCTACGGCTAACTGCTAAACAAAACACCGTTGAGTCTTTGGTGCTGTACTAGCGGTGGTTATCAACATGTTGGCATGTGGCAGTGGACTACTTGATTCGTATTCGGCTACCGTCGCCTAGGCGATCATTGGGGTACAACACGACTTGCTCGCCAGTTCTGAGTCCGCCAGTGACCTCAACCTCCTGTTCGTTCTGGATGCCGATTTCAACCGGTTGCAGTCGAGCGGCATTGTCGGTGATGGCGAATACATGCCATTCCTTTTGATGACGAAACAGTGCGCTGTTGGGAATCTTCAGCACGTTTGCTTTCTTCTCGACGACGATTCTGGCTTCCACGCGATAGCCGTCGCCCAGCGAGCTGACGCGTTCGCTTGGCTCGTCGAACTCCGCGATCACGTTGACACGCTGTTCCTCGACGCCGAGCGAAGAGATTTTGGTGAATGCCGCAGGTTCCACCACACGCACCCTGCCCTTCAACGGTGATTTACCTCCCCAGTGCTCGACCGACATTTCTCCTCCGGGAGCGATGCGAACGGCGTCGGTGGACAAGACATCAATTTCCATCTCCAAGTTGCTTGGATCACCGATCTCGATGAGCGGAGTTCCGACGGTCAGTACGGTCGAGCTCTCCTGGAAGACGCGTAGAACCTTACCAGAGATGGGAGCATACACTTGGAATGGTTCGATTCCGTGGTCGGCTTTGTCTGAAAACTGCAACAGCGCGGCCTTCGCCATCGTCAATTCGAAGGTTGCAATTTCAGTATCGAATTCAACGGTGCGAACCCGCTGGGTGTCTCGCAGCAGGTCGGTCCGCGCGACGTCGTATTCGTCTTGGGAAATCGACTTGGATTGCCGCAGTTTCTCCGCCCGTGCCAACTTGGATTGGCTGAGCTCGAATTCCACCTGAGCTTGCTCCACGGCGGCTTCCGCTCGTTTGAGCGCTGCCTCGGCCTGATCAACTCGCGCCGACGCTTGGGCCTGCGCGCGGGCGTCCAGCATGGTGGGTTCGGCGGGCAGGATCACTGCCACCAGCGTTTCGTTGTCGATCACTTCATCGCCCGAATCCAGTTCGATTCTGGCGAGCCTGCCGGCGACCGGTGTCGAGATGATGTATTTTTCGCGGACCCTGGTTTTGCCATCTTCCTGGACGGTAACCACGATTGGTC
>JANQOL010000384.1 GCA_028289675.1 Pirellulaceae bacterium | reverse complement strand
TATGCATCAACGCTGAGCATGACTCGCTGTCTCGCGGTTCCACTGCTGCTCGCCTGTTGTCAATGCAGACAGCTCATGCAAAGGCAGGCCCGGCCGCATGTGCACACTTTGACGCGCCGCTGCCACACGTTCGAGGGGACGGTCCTGAATCCATGGAAGTGCAGCAATGAACGACCTGTGCGATTGACGTAAAGCAGAATCTGCGCGAAGGGATTGATCATCGTGTCAAGCGTTCCAGAAGTCCTTGATGTCGTCGTCGTTGGCGCCGGTGCGGCCGGAGTCGGTGTCGGTGTTGCCCTGAAGCACGCGGGCATTGAGAACTTCACCGTGCTCGAGCGTCACACAGTCGGCGCATCGTTTGACCGTTGGCCAGCGGAGACGTGCTTTATCACTCCTTCCTTTCCGACGAATTCGATCGGCATGCTCGATCTGAACTCGATCGCAATCGGGGTTTCGCCGGCGTTCAGTTTGGGTGTCGAGCATCCGACCGGCGAAGAGTATGCGGCACACTTGCGTGGAGTCGCGCAGGTTTTTGAGTTGCCCATATGCCAGCACACGGAAGTGAGGCGGGCAACCAAAGTTGGAGATGACTTTCGCATCGATACGGCCAACGACACCCTGCGAGCCAAGCATGTCATTTGGGCCGCTGGTGAATTCCAATACCCGCGTTTGAATGGATTCGCTGGCAGCGAGTGCTGTCGGCACACCGCAACCATTGCCAGCTACGAAGATCTCGATGGGGACGACTTCATCATCATCGGTGGCTACGAGAGTGGTGTCGACGCGGCCTACCACCTGGCATATCTCGGCAAGCGTGTGCGCCTGTTCGACAAGGGATCACCGTGGAAAGACGAAAGTTCAGACCCCAGCGTCGCGCTGTCTACGTATTCGCGCGAAAGGATGCTTGCGGAGTGGTTTGAGAAACATGTGGAGCTGTTTCCGCAGACGCCGATCGCCTCTGCAGTCCGCGCGGACGCCAAGTATGAAGTCACAGCGCACGACGGACGTCGGTTTCAAACCAGTGTTCCACCACTCTTGGCAGGTGGATTTGAGGGTAGCTACAAGCTGGTTGCGGACCTGTTCGAGCGACGCGACGATGGCTTTCCACTTCTGAACGAGCACGATGAGTCGACGATCGTACCGGGGTTGTTCCTGTGCGGACCCGCTGTACGTCACGACAATCAGGTCTTCTGCTTTATCTACAAGTATCGACAACGTTTCGCGGTCGTCGCCAAAGCAGTTGCCAGTTCGTTGGGTCTGCCTGCTAGAGAATTGGAGATGTACCGCAAGTGGGGCATGTATCTAGATGACCTCTCCTGCTGTGGGGAGGAGTGTGAGGTGTGTTGACCGTGAACGACGAACAGGCCATTAGGACGGCACCCACCGCACCGCCGAGCGGGCCGAACGCGACGAGCGCGACCGCCAAGACGGGGATCGAGTCCGTAGCCGTTCAAACTCGGCTCGAGAGAATGCTGCGTATCGAATGGCTCGGACAAATGGCTGCCAGCCTCTGTTGGATTGCCAGCATGCTGGTTTACGGGATCAGCTCCGGCGGAGACTGGTTGCAGCTGTGTGCTGCGTCCGCATGGCTGTTGGCAAACATCGCAGCGATTGCGGCCGCCGAGGCTGCTTGAGATGTCGGTAGCACAACAAGCAAATGATCGGCAAAGCTCGGATGGCGAACTCATTCGACGCGCGACGGAGTTGCTGAGCCAACAGATCTGGTGCTGGGGACAGGACATCCTGAGACCGCAGGGTAACTGGCTGCTCGAGATCGGCTTTGACCGTATCGAGCCGCCTGCCGAACGCGAAGAATGCTCTAGCGTGTATGCGCTGGAGCTCCCAGAAGGACGATGTGTTGTGCTGCGTGGTTTTGGAGCGTTCTTTGGGGATCGCCAGTGCGGCGGCATCTTCCTGCCGCGCTTCAAGTTTCGACCCCAATACACGACTCTTGCGACCTTAGATCGTCCCCCCTGGTCCGATGCAGACTTGCCGAAACTGAGTCCCCCTAACAGCTCGCAAAAAAGTGCTTGCAGGTCATTGACGTTGAATCTGATTGATTGGATACGACGCTACGAGATGAACATCGTCGAGCGATTGGGGATCGAATACCGGCGAGAGACGTTGGCCAAGTGGGAAAATGGCTCTGGCCGGATCACGCCGGTAGAGGAGATGGCTCGCGCGTGGCAGATGCTCGGCGTCGCCGTCGCCGCGGACTTTCAGGCGTTGATCCCAAGACGGAGCAAGGCGCGTAGCTATCCCTATGCCTGAAACTGCGCAAGCGCGACAACGTCGCAAGAAGCCGGCACGACGGACGCGGGCTGGCCAGGGATGGTGCCTTCCTCGGCCCGCTCGCAGTTTTGGTGGAAGGTTGATGGCGCAACAGGTCTGGTGTTGGGGAAGGGATGTTGAGCATCCCGATGAGAATCTGCTGATACACTTTGGCTTCGAGCGCCATCGAGATCGCACCAGCGCCGACCGTTCCACGTGTTATCGGCTAGATCGGGATCAGCTCCACGTTGCTTTGTGGGGCTTCGGCATGTTCTTCGGCTGCCGCGAGCTGGGGGGTCTTTATCTTAACCGTTTCCAGCCTATTCCAAGGTGGGCTCCCGTCGAATCGCTCTCACTGGCGATTCACTGGCCCGACGAACTGCCGGTCTTTGATCGCCCTCAAGGCGCGCACCAGTGGCAACGCGCTCGCAAGCTCTGGAGATCTTCGCTGCTTTGGATCGCCGACTACGAGGCCTGGGTGCGCGCCACGATTGGCCTCGCCTATCGACGCGAGTGCGTGGAAACGTGGCTGCGGCCGTTCGTACGTGCCGAGAAGATGGTGGCCGCTTGGCGATTTCTTGGCCGTCGGGGTTGGGAGCATCAAGAACAGCCGCTGACACAATCACTCAAGCGATACACTATCCCGGCGGTGGCGGCATGAAGAGACTCCCTGTTACTGTGCTGTCCGGATTCCTCGGAGCAGGCAAGACGACGCTCCTCAACCACGTGCTGGCCAATCGGGCGGGCTTGCGCGTGGCCGTGATCGTCAACGACATGAGCGAGGTCAACATCGATGCCCAACTCATCGTTGGCGGCGAAGCGGCCTTGAGTCGAACGGAAGAGAAACTGGTAG
>JANQOL010000371.1 GCA_028289675.1 Pirellulaceae bacterium | reverse complement strand
CTCGGGAGGGTGCCAAATGTGCTAATCGCAGAAAAGGCCAATTAAGAAACAGTGCCTAGTCAACGAAGCACTTACCCAACTCGTATCGCAGGGCGTCGTCTTAATCTTTGTCCTTGGCTACCCCGACTGTTACTCGCGATTTGGCTTCGCTCCAGCCGGTGTACAGGGCTTCGACGCTCCATATCCCATCTTGCCCGAAAATGCCGATGCATGGATGGTCAAAGAACAAAAACCGGGAACAATCGCAGGCAACAAAGGAACTGTTCGCTGCTGCACCGCTCTCGATCAACCTCAGTATTGGCAAGAGTGAACCGCTCAAAACTTGCTTCAGAGCTGTTCGGTATGTCCCGCCATCTGTCGGTCGGTCTCGGTCCGTAAAAGGGCTCTGAGTAGGAGAACTTTCGAAGTGAAAGTCGGAGCCACGATATCTGAACACCCTATAGTCCAACCTGCTCCATCACGTAGCGCTTCTGTTGGCGGAGGATCAGCGAGATTACGCATCTAACCAAGTTCATTTGTAACGATGTTCCGCGACTCAAGTATCAACTTCAGCTGTGCTCTAAATGCACGAAACTTGGAAGAGAATTCATTCGCTGAGCCCACAGCCTCAATCGATGCCAGCTCTTCATCGTTTGGCTGCCAGTCCGCGAAGTTTGCAGTCAGATATTTTGGTCGTGTCTTCCCGCCTTCGGACTTGAAAACGCGGAGAAGCCGCCCAGATTGTTCTAGCCCAGCCTTGTCAATTTCGTTACCAAACCAGTCTGCAAACTCCCAAGCTGTGAGCGGGGCGGTGAGAATTTCTGCAAGATCGTCTACCGGCGCAACACTTGAACTTCTCAATTCGTACTTCTCGCTCTCCTCATCAAACTCAAGCGTCATGTCGAGTTGCAATTTTCTAAGAAAACTCGCGAACGGGAATTCAACTGGCAATTTATCGAGCTCGGAAAGCGTTTTCCGAACAACAGGCTCGACGATGCACGCGAAGAATCTCAGCTCATCAAAATAAGTCAGCGCGTGCCACCATCCCTCATGAATGACGGGTTCGTTCTTGGATAGCTCGAGGAAAGGGCCATCGTAGAACTCTCCACCAGCCTGTTCGCCTAGGCGATGGATGTGGCGTCCCGCCAGGCACTTTCCGACGAAATCTGACGTAAAGACCACGCTCTGTCGGTGGGAGCTGAGAAACGGTAGACACGAATCAATGAACAAGTCTGTCCGGAGCGAAGCCGCCAGGCCACTCTCTGTCAAACTCCTACAGAGATGCTTCCTCAACCTCCCACCTTGTGTGAAGAAGTAGTCAAAAGCAAATCGCTCAAGCGCGAGCACGACTTCGTCAGCCTCTACCTTTTCGTGGGGAATATCAAGTGTCTTTAGATTCTCGCGCAGCTGCCATTCAATGAGTGACATGATATTGGCGCTTTGCGATTGCCCTACTGAATAGAGTTCGCCAACGGCAGATAGCTCACAGGCCACCGTCAGCATTGTGCGATCAGAAAGAAGATCTGAATGAGGCGATACGCGAACTGATCGAAGCATTGTTTCAACATTCTGCCGGCGCTGTAACGACAGCTGGGCGAGGAGTTCTTCTTTCTCCGCGTCACAATGATCTTTCTCCCATTCAGGTATCCCAGTAGAGCCTTGAAGTCGTCGTCAACTTGTTCGGGATCATATCCGTCCTCCAGATCAATGAGGGCCGTATCCCAGTCATCGGAACTTTGGGTCCTTGTTGATCTTTTCCAAGGAGGGATCTCTTCTGCGACTTCGTAGACCCGTTCGGCAAAGGCTCGCGTGGGCGTCATCCCAAACATCTTGAGGACATCATCCATGTCTTCATCAACTAACTGGGCAAACTCGCGTTCATCAATTGCAAAGTAGTCTGCGTCATCGAGAATCGTCTCTACAACTTTACCTTTGATTTCTCTCCGGTTAGACCTGACGAATTCCTTGAACTGCTCCGGAAAAACCTCTCCGAGCCAGCCCATTGCACGAAACTCTGAAGTGAATGTTATCGACCTGTAGAAGGCAGCGACGAGGCCATCAAAGTTGTTAGTTGAGTAGGGTAAGAGCCGCTCTGTGAGTTGCGGGAAGTTCATCATCGCCTCTCGACTGAGTGGTTTGCCCTCACCGTCTGCCATCAGAGCTCTCATCGAGACACTGTGGTGGTTCAGTACAAACTCCTTGACATCACTGTGGACATTCAGGTCAAAAAGCCCAGTCATACGGATCAGTTTCCAAACAAATGCGTCTTCATTTGGTGCCGAGTACGTGTAGCGATCTCCCGATTCGGACCGAAGGGTCGAGTAATTAAGCGACTCGAACTCCTGCAAGAACTTCGATTTCAATAACTGGATTTGCTCACCACGCAAGACAATTGATTCACCAAACAATGGGTCATCAGCCTCGTAGTCATCAATGCGAGTGCCCGGTCGAGTGTCAAAAACAAAGTCAAGTTGATTGAAGAAGCAAGCACTCTTTATAAGGATGTCTCCATAGACATGAATCTGCTCACGGAGATGTCGAAGTAGGAAATCCTTCACGGAGGGATTCACGAAGTTGATCTTGAGTTCGCCTGGCTCGAAATCTGCTGCCTTCGACGTGATGATAAAAGTCTGTTCGAGAGTTGCTATCGCGTCGGAAACGGCTGCTAGCTCAACACGTAATCCTACGTCGCGCGCTGGTTCTATGGAGCGTTTCAGTGTTTTAAGGAGATGCTCAAACAGAATTGGATCGTTCGAGATGAAGACAATCAGAAGGACGACCTTCGCTGTGTCTGTCTGTTTGGCGAATATTTCCGCATAGAACTCATAGGGGTCGTCCAGAAACTCACTAAACCTTCGGCCAAATGACGACGAGTCATGCTTGGATCGCACGAAATCGCGGATAAATGTCTTGATCAAACGAGGCGTGAATGCCTTGTGATCAATGATCCCTTCGTACTCCTTGAGCCAAACGAAAGTGCTTAGGGCATCGTCCTCAAGCTCAGAAAAGTACAGGTGGTTGAGCAGAATCTGTGCACGATGACTCTTTGTGTTTCTTTCTGGATTGATGACACATTTCGTCTCAGCGAGAAAGCTCGCTAGTTCCGGATAGTTCTGAAGACTTGCGCCTTGCTGGAAGACATACTCGCGTGTTGTTAGCACCAGCTTTTTGTCAGATTGATCTTGAATCTTTTCGAGGAACTTCAGCAGCCGTCTGTCTTCGTTTCGATCGTTTGGATTCCTGGCGAACACACTGCCCCAAAAATCGTCGAAAAAGAAAATCTGCTGGCGCTCTTCGGAATACAGACTCTGAGCATGTTCGATAGAACCTTGAACATAGACCAACTCGTACCTACCTTTCTCAAGGTAGTACGCTACCAAAGCGCGGCCGAGCATTGTCTTGCCAACTCCGGGTGGCCCGGAAATCATGACGAAGTTATTGTTGCCCAAAAGTTTCAACGCGTCTCGAAAACTGCTGTTCTGGACGTACAGCGGGAGCTCCTTCCGAATAAGCTCCAATTCATCACGCGTGTCGGTCAGTATGCTCCGATTGACTTCTGATCTGAGAAGATTTTCCAGCACGTTCGAGCTAGCGAGCCATAACTTGTAGTGCCTTTTCTCAACCTCGGCGAATTCCGGAAGGCCAAGTAGCCTATTCAATCCTTCTCGTCCAAGGATGTCGTGCTTTTCGCCAATGTACGGTGAGAGAAGATCGAAGATTTCATCTACGTTCGATGGACTCAGGCTCGCTGATGTAACAAGGATGTATCGATTGGGATCCAGGCTCCGAACCTTAGGAAGTTCTTTGACCTTCAACGCGTAGTAGAGCTGCCGAAAGCTCCGGTATCGTTTTACTTGAGCAATCGTAGTCTTTTCGTTTGATTCTGCCCTTAGATCGATGCCTCCATCCGCCCCTTCGCCGAATCGCTCAAATGGGCAGCCTTCCCTGACCTCGAGTATGTCACCAGCGAATCGCTCGAATTCGGGAGGGGAGAACGTGCTATGAAAGTCATAATTTCGGCTCATCCGATCATTCTAGCGTTTGAAAGCACGAAAGACCCGGCGCCAGATAGACTCTCTCAGATCGAGTTGCATTCGGATAGCAGCCGCGATAACGATGCACCGTCGACCATCAAGGGCCTGTACGGTCGCGTCATCTATCGCTGTGTGATCGGATCGCGAGCTTATGGTCTGGAAGACGAAGCGTCGGATACCGATCGCCGTGGAATTTACCTGCCGACGGCCGACCTCCATTGGTCTTTGTTCGGCGTTCCTGAACAACTTGAGAACGACGAGACTCAGGAAGTCTACTGGGAACTGCAAAAATTCATCGTGTTAGCACTAAAGGCAAACCCGAATGTACTCGAGTGCCTCTATTCCCCAATCGTCGAGTCGGCGACGCCGCTGGGAAAAGATCTGCTCGCGATGCGTTCGGCGTTTCTGTCGAAGCTCGTCTTCCAGACCTTTTCTGGATACGTCGCATCGCAGTTCAAGAAGATGCAAAGCGACATCCGCAATCAAGGACGCGTGAAGTGGAAACACGTGATGCATCTGATCCGGTTATTGCTATCGGGAACCCGCGTGTTGCATTCGGGGGAGATGATGGTGGACGTCGGCCAGTATCGTGACCACTTGTTGACGATCAAACGAGGTGAAATGCCGTTCGCCGAAGCAGACTCGTTGTGGAAGGAACTGCAAAGTGATTTTGAGTCTGCGTTCAAAACAACCAAGCTCCCGGACCGTCCTGACTACGAACGTGCCAATGCGTTCCTGGTCGACGCACGCCGGCGAGCGATGGAGGATTCCTTGCCATGACCGACGCCAGTACGATTGACCACGCGAAGATGATGCAGCACGTCGACTCGCATCCCTACCCGTTGCTCTTTGCCACCATCAGTGGTGCGCACCTGTACGGATTCCCGTCACCGGATTCCGACTTCGATCTCCGCGGAGTCCATCTGTTGCCACTGGAGACGGTTGTCGGACTCGACGAGGGCGACCAGACGGTTGAGAAGGAGGGAGTTTACGAAGGTCTGGAAATCGACCTGGTCACTCACGACCTGAGAAGTTTTTTCGGCTGATGCTCAAGCGAAATGGCTATGTGCTTGAGCAAGTCTTCTCGCCGCTGATTGTGTACAGCACTCCCGAGCATGAGGAGCTCAAGTCGATCGCCAAGAGCTGCATCACACGCCACCACGCACATCACTATCTGGGGTTTGCCGCGACGCAATGGAAGCTCTTTGCGAAGGAGTCACCTCCACGCGTCAAGCCGCTGCTGTATGTCTACCGCGTGCTGCTGACCGGGATCCACCTGATGCGCACCGGCGTGGTCGAAGCCAACTTGGTCACACTGAACGAGTCCGCGAAGCTCTCGTACATCGGCGAACTCGTGGATCGCAAACGATCGGGACCAGAGAAGGGAACGCTTCAAGCTGCCGATTTGGAATTCCACACTCGCGAATACGAGCGGCTCACCGCCGAACTCGAGTCGGCCTACGAAGCCTCCAAACTTCCGGAGATGCCATCGGCGAGAAACGAGCTCAACAACCTGCTAATTCGGTTGCGTTTGAACGTGGCAAGGCGCTCGATTAACTAACGCGACAGGCTCAAGACCTGGGCATGGGATAAATCGCAGGAGCAAAGCATGCCGCATGCCGATCAAATTGATCGCGATGAATTGGTTGACCCTCAACCACTGTTAGATCGTGGGGAATGCCCCTACACGTTCTTGGCATTTCCAGCATCGGCGGTCGACGAGAATGGACTACCGTCGAACCCGGAAGCTCGGCAATACGTTGCTCGCGTTCAGTCCGAAGGCGTACGCATCGGAATCTGGCTCGACACGCCAGTCGAAAACACCGGGTACGCCTTCGTCAACCCGGAGGACATCAACGTGCTTCGCGATGTACTGGAGACGCTCGAAGCAAAGGGGGTTTACAGCAGTGGTTTTGCTTCTGATCTCTCCGAGCGCCTGCTAAGAAGCTGACTTCTCTTCACCCGTCATCCAACGAAACGCTTCGATTTGGAGTTGATCTGAGGTCAACGATCACAGACGCGGGAGAGTGGCGGCTGGAGAAAAGTGGGGTGACACCACCAAAACTCGGACCAAACGAAAAAACGCCCGGGGGCCAGATCTCGGCTTCCGGGCGTTCACTGTACGGTCGGTAGTTCCGCAGTTTTTCAAAAAGCTCCTCCGGCTGGACTCGAACCAGCGACCCAGCGGTTAACAGCCGCTTGCTCTACCAACTGAGCTACAGAGGAGTGTGAAATGGGGTCGGGCAGAAAGACAGTTTTCGAGCAAATCAAGTTCACTCTGGGAATAATCGGCTCTGGCGACCCCCGAAGGAAGGCTCAAGATTACAAGCATCGATCCGTCTTCGCAAGACCGGAAAGAACCTGCATTTACATAGTCAATTCAAGCCGCAGCCACGTATCGGTCCACACATCAACGATCTGGCTCGAAAACGCCGCTACGGGTAGCCAAGAAATGGTCGACGGTCATCGTCGGACGATCTGTCCGGCCGCACAGTAGAGCGAGTGGGCCACCGGCATCGATTTGCGTTTATCTGATTTGCGTTCAACTGATTTGCGTTTATTGGGGGCACGGGCAATAATCGAGTGGTTCTCTTGTCACTATTCAGACCGTTAAGGAATCTTGTCGTGCGTTCCTTGAGCCGCCTTCTGCTGGCAGTTTGCCTGTTGGTGTCCTGCTTCGTCTCGCGGGCTCCGGCGGCTCTACTGATTCGCGAGTTCGATTTTAATCGTCACGAACGGTTCGCCAATCATCCCGATTTCGTCGGCGACGGATTTGACTGGTCAGGGCTCGGACGTACCAGCACCGCGCACTGGGGAACTCTAATTAGCCCTAGTTTCATGGTGACTGCAACTCACTACAAGCCAGACGATGGCACGGCCGTTCGGTTCTATCATTCCAACGACCCGAACGGCAGTTTTGAAGAGCGGAATGTCGTGACCTCCACCGCACTGCGTATGACTGGTGCGACTTGGATCTCGGATCTGTCGATCGTCCAGCTGGATGCACCGGTAACCAATGCGACCTTTTATCCAATCTTGGATGCGCCTCCAGCGGTGGGGACTGAATTGTTTGTTGTTGGCCGGTCGACCGGTCAAGACCCGATTCTGACAGGGGTGCGATTTGGACGCAATCACATCGACGATGTCCTACCTGGCTTTACGCATCCCAACTTGGGCGCTCGCGAAGGAGACGTCTTTATCTATGGATTTGACGACATGGGTGGAGCAGGTGACGACGAAGCACGCGTTCAAGGCGGCGATTCTGGAGCACCGAGCTTTGCGATCGTCAACGGAGCGCCGGTGGTAATGGGTATCCATTGGTTTCGTTTCGACCCCGGTGATTTTCCCGGTCTGGGGTACGGATCCGGTGATACGCTGGTTTCCAGTTTTGCGGCTGAACTGGACACGGTCATGGCCAACGCCGGAAGTAGCGAACGCGTGACGTTGCTGGCCGCCGTGCCGGAGCCCAATTCGCTGGTCTTGTGTGGGGCGAT
>JANQOL010000347.1 GCA_028289675.1 Pirellulaceae bacterium | reverse complement strand
GCTGAAGGCTACATCGATGAGTGCGCTGTCGCTTGCCCTTGGCATCACTGGCGGTTTTCCATCACCGATGGCAGCTGGCTGGACAACCCCAAGATCGCGGTTCAAACCTACCGTGTCCGGGTCGTTGGGTCCAATATTCAGGTGCAACCAGTTGACGAAAATGCTGAGAACTAACGCGACTCCACTCAAGCAATTTCTTGGTTGCCTACAACGCCGATCTCCAGCATTACCGACCTTGCCAAGGCACTTGACCACCCCGTTGAATATGCAACATCAATGCGTTCATGAGGCGGCGTAGTTGATCGGGGTGTTGCTTGGCCAAGTCATGTTGTTCCAATGGGTCTTGCCGCAGATTGTAGAGCTCAAACGGGCCGGTCGGGACGTTGTGAACCAGTTTCCAGTCCCCCGAGCGCAAGGCCTCAATGGTCAGCCCGACGTAACGCTGGCCGCCTTCGCGACGTACATAGTAAATTTCGCGCGGCGGTTGCTGTCGTTGGGAATCCCGCAACCAAGGTTGCAATGATTGGCCGTCCAGTTCTTCGCCGGGCGTGCCTCCGGCGATTTCAATCAAGGTTGGCATCAGGTCCATGGTGACCCCGATCGCATCGGTTTGCGAACCCGCGGCTATTTGTCCGGGCCAGTGAAAAATGGCTGGAATGCGCAAACCGCCCTCGTAGTTGGATTGTTTACCATCGCGTAAACCTCCGTTGTTGGCTCCAGCATTCAGCTGCCCGCCGTTATCGCTGACAAATACGACCAGTGTTTCTCGCTGAGTCGCGCGGACGCGTTCCAGAACTTGGCCAATTGCCCGGTCCATGTCTTCGATCAAAGCAATCAGTTTGGCCCGCCGTAGCGGGGTCTCCGGCAGTCGGGCTTGAACGCGTGCCAGCGCCGCTGGGGGAGGTTGAATAGGAGTGTGTGGGGCGTTGAATGCCAAGTACAAGAAGTAAGGATCCGAACTTGCCGCTAGTTGATCCACCAGCCGTACCGACCAATTCGCGAACAGTTCTGTGGCGTGTCCGGCCGGATTGATTTCTGTGCGTCCAAGACGCATGTAGTTGTCGTCGTGGCGCAGGTGACTGAAGTAGTCGTCCATCATGTCGCCGAGGAATCCGTGAAAATGTTGAAAGCCGCGGTCCAGTGGATGGTCGCCGGCTGTCAGTCCCAAATGCCACTTGCCCACACAAGCGGTTTGGTAGCCCGCATGGCCCAGCACCTGAGGCAAGGTCTCGACGGCGGCCAGCTTGCCCCAGCTGTTGTGCGCATGGGTGCGAATGACACCCGGAACACCGACGCGATCCGGATAACACCCGGTCATGATCGATGCCCGCGTGGGTGAGCACACACAGCAGTTGGCGTAAAATTGCGTCCAACGTTGGCCACCCTCGGCCAATTCATCCAAGTTCGGAGACAGAATGTCGTTCGATCCGTAACAACCCAGATCACCCCAGCCCAGGTCGTCAGCGACGATGAGTACGATGTCTGGCCGTTCCGCCGACCAAGCTGTCTGGGGATAGCAGCAAATCGCAGCGAGCACGGCTAGCGAGAGGCGAAAGCCGGTCATTCGACATTTCTCCAATGGGGATGTTCGGTTGGAAACGAGGTTGCAAGCGGGTGATATCCGACTCTGGCGGGGTATCGCAAAGTTTGACGGTGTTGCGGACCGCATCTATCCTAGATGCAGGGACGGCCAGCCAACAGTCACCTAGTCAATCCGGCACCCAGTCGATCCGGCGTGGGCACGCCAATTTTGGGTGATTTTGCAACATCTTTTCAACAGCCCTGGCCGGCCAAGTCTTCTCTTGCGGCAGAACGATGAGCAGCGTGGTGGACGAGAGTAGCTCGAAATATCCCGAGGATCGCGATGTCGCGAGCCCAGAGCTGCCACGAGGAGACTCGGACGCGACGGCCATCAGTGGCCCCAAGCGTCCCACCGAAACGGCTTCTCCGTCCCCGCCCCGGTCACCCGCTCCGGAAACTCGACCACCGTCGACGGCCAGTTTGCCAGCGCGGGACGAACCGCCAAGTACGGGCTCCGATCCGTCGCCTTCAGCCACCCGCTCATTTCTGCAGTCCCTAGAACAGCCGCAACCGTCGTCACCGGGCGCGGATCCATCGGTCGACGAGCACGAGCAGACGATCATTAGTCAGCGTCCGGTGGCCGCCCCGGCTGATTTTTACAAATCGATGCCTCTGGGTGAATTGGCCGACATGCTAGAGGGCAAGCAACTGGATCATTTTGCCGTCGAGCAGATGATCGGCGGTGGCGGAATGGGTGCCGTATTCCGCGGCCGCGACGAGCGACTGGATCGCACGGTGGCAATCAAAGTCATACCGGCTTCCAAGCGTGATCCAGAAACACTGCGAAGATTTCGGTTGGAAGCTCAGGCTGCCGCTCGTTTGGATCATCCCAATATTGCGCGTGTGTATTACGTTGGCGAAGCGGAACAGTGGAACTACATCGTTTTTGAGTTCATCGATGGTGTCAATGTTCGCGATCTAGTGGGCATGGAGGGACCTCTCGGTGTAGATGACGCCGTGTATTACACGCGGCAAATCGCCGAAGCGCTGCAGCACGCACATGATCGCAAAGTAGTGCATCGGGACATCAAGCCATCTAACATTCTGGTGACGGCCAACGGAACGGCAAAAGTTGTGGATATGGGACTGGCCCGCAGTACGTCGATGGATAATTCGGCTGCTGATGCCACGGCCAGCGGCGTGACGCTCGGCACCTTCGACTACATTTCGCCGGAACAGGCTCGGGATCCACGCGATGCGGATGTGCGCAGCGATTTGTATTCGTTGGGTTGTAGCCTGTTTTTTATGCTGACCGGACATCCACCGTTTCCACAAGGAACTGCGCTGCAAAAACTGCTCAATCACGGCAGTCAGCCACCGCCAGACCCGCGGGGCTGGCGTGACGATCTGAGTGATCAACTGTACGAGATTTTGATGAAGCTGATGGCCAAGCAACCGATGCATCGCTATCAGAATCCGGCCGAGCTAATCAACGACCTGATGTTGCTGGCGGAGGTCGAGGATTTACCGAGAAGCCTGTCACCGGGCACGATTCTGATGACACCCTCGGTGTCTCAGCGCTCGTGGTTGGAGAGCAACCTGCCTTGGTTGGTAGCCTTCGCCTTCCTGTTGGGTAGCTCGCTGTGGCTGGAAAGCGTGCAGCGCATTTCTTCAGGGTTTTCCTTGCCCGATTTGCAGTTTGACAGTTTGGACGCACGCGATGTGGTCTCCAGATCGACGCCCGAGGAAGAAAGGCAGACCAACGAAGCGACTGCCGTGCCGCCTCCAGGAAACATCGACACGGGTCCGCGGTTGCCCAGGCAAGATGCAGTCAATCCCGATCGTGAACCGGCCCCGCTCAGAGAGGGTGGGCCGTCAGCAACGGGAACGACCGGTGTTCCTATCACGGAACCGGTGACGACCGAAGTTGGCCCGCTTGTCGTCAGTGGCATTCGCCCCGCTGACGTGGATGCCGCCAACTGGACCGACTCGCTCCATGAAGCCGTCAAGCGGCTGGAGTTTTCGGAAGGCCGGCAGGAGATCGAGGTGCGCGGTCGCATCCTGTTGGATCGGCCTTTGACGATCTCGCGGCAGTCAATTCGCATTCGCGGCGATCTGAACATGAGGCCAGGCATCGACGTGGCTGCCAACGTATTAGAGGAACTGGATGACTGGTCGGCAGTCATTCAGATCGACGATGCGGATGTGGCCTTTTCTGGAATCGACTTTCGCGCGCAGAGTTCGCTGACCGGACGCGCTCACCATGTCGGTTTGATACGCACCCGTGGCAAGACTTCCTTGGAGTTGACACGTTGTCTGATTACCGTCGAAGGCGATAGCCGTCGGAGTTCACCGATTTGCGCGCTATTGGGTGTCGAGCCGCTAACCCAACCCAACGATGACGATACCACGCCGAGTAATAACGAGATTCAGCTGACCGTTGACGATACGATTTGCCGCGGAGAGACCACTTTTTTGGGCTTGCGCGTCAATCCCAGCTCGTTCAATCGGTTGGAGGTCAGCTTCAACAACTCGTTGCTCGCACTATCTGGATTTGCGGTCGAGATTGTCCACGCCCCGGAAACCGGATCACGGGTGTCTCGCAATGTCAGGCTGTTTTGTGAACAATCCACGTTTGTGACGCGGCAAGGATTCGCGCACTTAGATTACGTGGACCTCAGCGGAGAACCGCTGCTGAGCCTGAACCGAACCAGCAATCGTTGCCTGTTCGATTCTGATCCGACGGTCGCTCACGTGATGTTGTCTGGGCTGCAAAGCGAAAGTCTGTTTGGATCTCTGGGCTGGCTGCTGTTCAAGGGCACGGACAATGGGTACGACGAGTCTCTGTCGATTCTGGCCAGCTGCCTGGATGAAGAGCAGTTTCCGTTGGCGGAAGTTTCGTTTGGCGAGGCGACCCAGGATGGCTGGTTCGTGGAACGAGGAAACGAACAGCAAATTCGCTGGAGTCATCGGACAGCTCTATCCAACCTGTCGTCCGTATCACCGGCCGAGTTTCAGGTTGAGGAAAGCAGGTTCTTTTCCCCGGGTTATCGCGCCCAAGAAAGCCGTCCAGCGTTTTAGCCGGACCGCAATACTTGATTTTATCTGGGCTGCGGTGCACACTTGCTGGTGCGAAGTGACTTGAAATGCATACCTGTTTTGGGTGGTTTGGTAGATTGGTCGGAGCGTTGGCTCCGGCTGTGGCCATCCTGGTGTGCCAACTGTACGAGGAGAGAAACCGGATGAAGAGATTTTTGATGGCGTTGTTGGTAGTCGGTACCCTTTCAATGGCCTCGCCCGCACTTGCGGTCAAGCAGCTGAACGATCAGTTCAAGAAAGTCTACGCCGGCGAAAAAGCTGACGAAGGTTTCAAGGAGTTGGTCAAGGAAGCCAAATGCTACGTCTGCCACATCAGCAAGAAGTCGAAGAAAGAACGCAATCCTTACGGTGAAGCATTGCATGAACTGCTGGAAAAAGACGACTTCCCGATGAAGGAATTCAAGGCGGATCCGGAAAAGTATGCAGAGCGCGTAAAAGCGATCTTCAAGAAAGCCGGTGAGGAAAAGAGCGGCTACGAAAAATATAAGACTTTTGCAGATCGGATCAAAGCCAACTTGTTACCCGGCGGCAACGTAAAGGGTACAAAGGACGAATAAGGTTGATCGTTCAGCGAAGTGGATCCAAGGTCAAGTGTCCCCACCATGGCGAACACTTGGCCTTTTTTGTTGCCGTTTTTTGAGGAGTCATTGATGCATTGTCAATTTTACCTGGCGCTGAGCTGCTTGGTGACCAGTTTCATTGGAGCCGTTTGTTCCCCGGGGCTTGCTCAAGAAAATGCGACCCAGGCCAGCGCTGCGGAGTCATCACAGGCGGACGAACACGAATCGTGGACCAAAATGTTCGATGGCAAATCGCTGAAGGGTTGGAAGGTCAACGAGAACCCCAACAGCTGGGAGGTCAAGGACGGACAGCTGGTCTGCCACGGGCCAAGAGCACATTTGTTTTACGTCGGTGACGGCAAGCCATTTAAGAACTTCCACTTCAAAGCGGAAGTGAAGACAACCAAGGGCAGCAATTCAGGGATCTATTTTCACACCAAGTTTCAAGACACCGGATGGCCGAAGTACGGCTACGAGTGTCAAGTGAACGTGTCTCACAGGGATCCCAAGAAGTCGAGCGGCTTGTATTCCGTACGCGACGTGTCCGATCCGCCCGCCAAGGATGACGAATGGTATCTTCAGGAGATCATCGTTGAAGGCCGCCGAATTCAATTGAAGATCAATGGTGAGACGCAGGTCGACTATACCGAACCGGAAGACAAGGAGTCTTTTTCCAAGGACTTTGAGCGTCGCTTGAATGAAGGCACTTTCGCTCTGCAGGCTCATGACCCGGACAGCGTGGTGTATTTTCGCAACCTGATGGTTAAGCGTTTGCCCTGATCCTTGAGCGGCCCGATTGTGATGTTGACCCAGTGTCCGTGCGACTCGCGCCAGTTTCTACTTGAGCCATTCGAGTGAAAACTGGCTGGTGCCCATCGACGTTGGACTTTCACCGGGGTTTTCTTGTCAAAATCGGTCGCTCCATCCGAATCGAATGCCTGGACCCTCGACCGATGCTGCTTTTGGTGTAGCCTGTTTGCCGTACGTCAGGGAGCCTCGCTGGCGCGGTATCACGCCCCTGCCTGCGTGGCTCGGACCGGCGGCTTGACCACTGGCCAATCATATCGAATCGCGGGCCGCGAGAACTGATTGTCGCTCAGCCGCGTATCCCTTCTGGACTTGCATCGGACTCATCCTTAGGCCCACCTCCACCTCTTATGTTTCGCCCTGTCAGCTTCAATTGGGTGCTTTACGCCGTGGGACTCGGTATCGGCTGGATGGCGCATGCCGCGTCTCCTGCCTTGGGCCAGTCCGAGGATGGCCGCTCGGGTCAAGCAAAGTCGAACGACATGTTGCCCGTGGTGGTGGGCTTTGACGGAACTTGGAAACTGGGGCACACATGCCCCATCCGCGTCGACATACCGGACGAACTTACTGGCAAAGCCCACCGGCTGGAGGTTCGGACCATCGACGGTGATGGCGTTGGCCTGACGTACTTCACGGAGTTGACCGGAGCTTTAGACGCCACACCAGCGGCCGATTCCAGTCAGCGAGTGGTCTGGATGTCGGTGCGTATGGGGCGACGCAGCTCGGAGCTGCGGGTCCGGCTGCTGGGGAAGGACTACCAGACGTTGGCTCAGACACAGGTGCCGATCGAGGAGACGCAGGCGTTGGACTCCGATCAGCATTTGATCTTGGCGCTAGGTTCTGCCATGGGAGTGCAGGAGCTGAGCCGCTCCAATGCAGACGGTTCGGGATCGTCCTTTACAACTCTGGTTGCAAACTCCGCCGCCTCGTTACCGGTGCACTGGCGCGATTATGACAGCTGTGATGTGTTGGTGGTGTCCACGTTGAATTCGGAGTTCTTGGCCACGCTGTCGGCCGTGCAGTGGACGGCCATGGATACATGGATTCGTCGTGGCGGCGGATGTATCGTGGCCTTGCAAACTGAAAACCTGGACTTTCTTTCCGACTCCGATGCAAAGCAGGTTTTCCAATCGTGGATTCCGGGCACCATCGAAGGACTTGGACGAGTCGCCGATCCCGGTTCATTAGAGTCGTTGATCTCGACCGAAGAGCCGCTGGGCAAGTTGTCCGTAACTCGATTGGCTGATCCGCGTGGTCAGGTTGAATTGTCCTTTTCGGACACGTTGAATCGAGAGGTTCCGTGGTGGATCAGCTCCGCGCATGGCCAGGGTACGATTCGCGTTGTGGCTTCCGATTTAGGCGATCCCGCATTTGCAGAGTGGTCGGATCGAAACGCGTTGTGGAGTAAGTTGCTTGGACACTACTTCGATGCCAGCATGTTGGAGCGCAACCGTAGACAACAACGTTCAAACAGCCGGACGTCGTACTTGGGTTATGGCGATCTTGTGGGCCAGCTACGCGCGACTTTGGACGTTTTCAATTTTGTCCGCGAAGTGTCCTTTGGCCAAATAACGGCGATGCTAGTCGCTGTGCTCGTACTGATCGGTCCAGTCGACTATTGGATTTCCGTTCGTTGGCTCAAACGTCCGGACTTGAGCTGGTGGGTGGCTGGTTCCACGCTGGTGCTGATATCCGCGGGGCTGCTGTGGCTGTATTCCGCAGTTCGACCTGATCAGGTGCGGATCAATACCGCGCAGGTCATCGACATCGATGCGCAATCCGGGCAAGTCAGCGGTCGCCTATGGACGCACATTTACTCAGGCCAGGCGCACCGCGTGGATGTGACATCGAGGACTACCGAAGCAAACTCGGGTGTGGCTGTGACCGGTGATCCTGTACCACCGTTGTCAAATGGTACGCATCCGGCAATGGAGGTGACGTCCTGTGCCTTGGATTGGCAAGGCCTACCCGGAAAAGGACTGGGCGGGTTGCAGTCTCAGTTCAATTCGGAGCAGGGAATCCCCGAGTACCGTCTCGAGTTGGATCAGCGAGGACAGTCCCGCGTACAAGGAGTGAGCATTCCCGCGGCAGGTACCAAGTGCTTTGCCGCCGATTGGATTGGGCAAGCCGAATTGAGTGGACAATCTTGGCTGACAGAAATACCCGGTGTGGATCAGCTGGAAGGTGATCTTGTGAATCCGTTGAACGTGGATATCAAGGATGCGATGCTGTTCTATCACAACTGGTTCTATCGGTTGAACAGCCGTTTGCCCCCAGGCAGCAAGACGCGTATCTCGTTCGAGACGATTCCCAAGGACCTCGCGCGGCGGTTAAATCGCCGCAGAACTGTCGACGGCAGTGACTCGGTCACCCGCTGGGATCCCGCCGATCGCCATGCCCTGGATCGCCTGCTCGAGCTGATGATGTTCCACAAAGCGGCTGCGGGGAGGACCTACACGTCGCTGGCGCACCGTTATCAGCCGCACATGGATCACAGCAATTTGTTGGATACCGACAACGCGATCTTAGTTGGCCGCATTGACGTTCCACCGGTGAGTATCGACGTTCAGTTGGCTGATGCGGCTGAAGTGCAAGTCGAGCAGGATATCAACCGCACCTGGTGCCGACTAACGATTCCCGTGCAAACCGAGGCTGAATGACCGTGATCAAGACGACCAACTTGACGAAGAAATACGGGGACATGTATGCCATCCGCGGCATCAATCTCGAACTCGAGCAAGGCGATCTGTTTGGGTTTATCGGTCCCAATGGGGCGGGCAAGACGACAACGATGCGGATCATTGCCACCCTGCTGACGCCGACGCACGGCGAGGCCTATGTGTGCGAGCATTCGATCTACACTGAACCCAAGGAGATTCGGCGGTTGGTCGGTTACATGCCGGACTTCTTCGGTGTTTACGATGACATGACCGTCATCGAGTACCTGGAATTTTTTGCGGCCGCCTATCGCATTCAAGGACCCGCTCGTCGCCAGCGATGTGATGAGATGTTGGACGTCGTGGACTTGGATTTCAAACGCGATGCTTACGCCAACACACTCTCACGCGGCCAAACGCAACGGCTGGGCTTGGCTCGAGTGCTGTTGCATGATCCGCAAGTGCTGTTGCTGGACGAGCCGTTGAGCGGTCTGGACCCTCGTGCACGCATCGAGATGCGCAATTTGCTGCGCAAGTTGGGTGAAATGGGCAAGACGATTATTGTTAGCAGCCACATTTTGCCCGAGTTGGCAGACATCTGCAACAAAGTCGGCATCATCAATCGAGGAGAAATGGGGTTCAATTCTTCGATTACCGACTTGATCAAGACAGTACGTCCGAGAACCATTTTGGAAATCGAAGTTGCGCCCGCGGAACGAACATCCGAAGCGGCGCGGTTTCTCGAATCGCATTCGTTGGTCGACGATCTCGAAGATGTCGCAGGCACGCTCGAAGTCACGTTGCAGGAGGGAATCGAACACTACGCTGCCCTGTCAGGGGAGCTGGTTGAGGCTGGCTTTCAATTCAAGCGTTTTGCCGAGAAAGAAACGAACTTGGAATCGGCCTTCATGGCCCTGACCAAAGGCTCGGGCGCCAAAATCTAATGCGCGGTGCACGAACACATGGTCTGCGGCTTCCGTGATGAACCAGAGAGTTTTCGAGTACTAGTACGAGTACGAGCCCCGGCTGCGTTTAAGCACGAGTTCGACTGGCGTTCTTCGGCCTCATTTAGGGGCCTTCCTCACACCACTGGCTATGACCGTGGTCATGGGCGTCAGGCAGATGCGGCCAATCGGCGCAAGACCTGGATCCCACGCTCAATTGTCTCGTCGGAAGCAGCGTAGGAAATTCGGAAGTGGCTATCGTGCCGGCTGAAGATGGAACTAGGAATGACGAGCAAGCCGTGCTCAATGGCTCGCGTGACAAAGTCCGTGCCGCTGCCGCCAGGGGCCTTGGGAAATAGATAGAAGGCTCCGCCAGGTGTCGTGAATTCATAGTGGTCGCGCAGGCCGTCTACCAACAAATCACGCTTGGCTTGGTAGTCGTGGCGATGCTGAGTCATTTCAACATCCAGTGCGGCCAATCCGGCCCACTGGGCGGGTTGGGGCGCGCACACGAACGAGTATTGTTGCAGCTTGATCATGGTCTGAATGACTTCTGATGGGCCATGAACCCAGCCGACGCGCCAACCCGTCATGGCGTGGCTTTTGGAAAAACCGTCGATCACGATTGTCTGAGGATTGGTGTCGGCGGGACTGACAAAATCACCGTCGTAGACAAACTGACTGTAGATCTCGTCGGAGAGCAGCGCCACGTTGTGTCGATCGGCCAACTGCGCGAGACCCACGATTTCGTCACGCGACGGAGTGACGCCGGTTGGATTGGCCGGCGAGTTGAACAGAATGAGTTTGGTTCTGTCGCTGATGGCTGCTTCCACTTGGTTGAGATCGATCCGGAAATCGGGATACGTGTCAATCAGCACGGGTTGGCCACCCACCAGCTGCACCAGGGGCGAGTACATCACAAAGTACGGGTCGAAGATAATCACCTCGTCACCAGGGTTTACCAGACTGAGGATGGCCAACACCAGTCCTCCACTAGTGCCTGAGCTGATGAAGACATCCCGGTCCGCATGCCCATAGCGCTGGTCGATATCTGACTGGAGTCGCTCACGGAGTGCGCCAATGCCTTGGCTGGGCGAATATGCATTCTTACCTTGACGAATCGCTTCAACACACGCGAGCTGGACCGACTCCGGAACGTCGAAATCCGGCTGGCCGATGCTCAGATTGATTGGGTCTTCCAGACTGGCCGCCAAATCGAACACTTTTCGAATTCCACTGCTGTCGAAGGCTTGGCTGCGATCAGCAATCCAGGAAGCGGGGGCAGATTGGCTCATAGCTGTTTCGTTTCTTTGCGTCGGCGAGAGAGAGCCTGTGCGGTAGCTCGCAGGGTGCACTGGAAGGACGGCGGCCCTGTTCCATGTTGTACGTAGACCGGTCCAATCCATCAAGCGACAGCGGGGTAGGAAGCAACCGGTGACTGATCGCCCTACTGGGCGGAACTTCGTGTTCCGTTGGGCGAGGCACCGATGCGCACCCCGTCTGGCAAGGGACGCGCGGCAGAGAGAAAGCCTTCGTCGAATAGCGCTGCCTTGAGTTGTCGGAATTCTTCGAAGGAATCCGGGGCGACCCAAACTGTAACGACCGTCTCACCGGGCTGGCGGCTCGCCAATTCGATGCGCAGCCGACCCGATCCGGACAGCGCTTCGGCCAGCGGCTCACTAGGTGCGTCGGACGTGGTTTCCAATTCGAAACGGTCCAATTCAAACCCGCCTGGCACTGCATTCATACGGTATCGCATGAGGTAGCCGCCAATGGGACCCAGCACGTCCTCGAAGCGACCGCGCGAACTGCCGCGCCGCGCGGCGAGCGGAGCTTGGTCTCTCAACGTGGCAACCAGTCGATCCCAGGGAATGACCGTTACCAATCCGTTGCTCAGCTGGACATGCATCTCGCGCGTAAAGACGGTACGTGCCATTGGGGTCGGCAAGTGCTCCAAGACGACCGGGGGCTGCGGTTGTGGCTCGGCAGCGCCAATCTGTTGCTGCACATCGCTCAATTGACTCTTCAACGATTCGAGCTTCGAGGAGCTTTCCACCAAGGCACGCTGTTCGTCATCCACGGACTCCAATTCAGCGTCGATCTGTTGACGCGCTTCGGCGACTTGGCGTAGCAGCGCGTCGCGCTCGCGTTTGCGGTATTCGGTCTCCAGTTCATAGTTCCGCATTTCAATCTTTTGTTGGTTCAAAGACTGAATGAGTGCGAGGGCCTCTCGTCGGGGTTCCTCCGCGGATGAGGTCGGCGTTTCAGCTAGCTTTCGCCCATAAGCTTCAGCGTCGATTTTCGTTTTGGCGCCAATGACGACGACCAAGATGATCAAGATGCCGACCAGGTTCGCGGTCGTGTCCAGAAAGGAGTCCTCGCCGACACCCAAGTCGGCGGTCGGTTTCCGTTTGCTCATGGCTTGCGTGGACTCCGTTGGCGTTGCTGAACCTCGATACCACTGCCGTCCATCAGTCGTTTGAGCTGGGTCAAACGCCATTGTGCATCGGGAGCCACGTCGACGACGATCACCGGTTTCCAATAGCCTCCCAGCAAGGCCAGCCCCCAGCTGTCAACGCGCTGGCCAATGGCGGTCGCCAAAATTTCCGCGCGTCGTTGCGGCGGTAGATCCGCGGTGATCGTCACGCCCTTGTCTGGCGAGCCCTCTTCCGGCAAGAGCACCCACCGGTCTCTGAAGCAGTGCAGATGAACGGCTCTGACGACAGGGGTTTGAGTGGGACGACCGGCCGACCAAGCCCAGTTTCTACCGCGCTGTTGGGCTACCGGAGTTGTGGATCGACTGCGTTGGTCTTGCATGCCATCGAGGGAAACCTGCGGCAAGCCAGGTTGATTGGGGTCTTGCCCGGCCTGCTGAGCTGTCGAATTCATGGAGCTGCCCGCTTGACCCGAGCTCGAACCACTTGGGTTGGACGGCCCCGCTGCGGCTGCGCCGCCGGCGGTTGTCGGATCACCGGAGTTCTGACCAGCTGAACTCTGGCCGCCCGCATCCTGAACACCCGAGTCCTGGCCACCCGGTTCGCCTTCGGACGTCGCTTGCAACGAGCCGAGATTCGAGGCCGGACTGCCGCCGGACATTGATCCAGTTGCATCACCAGCCATAGCGGCGTTTGGACCGAAGAAATTCAGTTCACCGGGCGCAGATGCTCCACCGTACATGGCTTCTGGGGAGTAAGCATCAAAGGTTCCAGCGGATCCGGCTGCGGTGGACCTTGCAAGTTGCCCGCGGTCGGAAAAGCCTTGGCCGTTCTGCGGTGAACTGAATGGTGCACCGAAGCTGGATTCGTCCGAGTTTGCGAATGTGGATGCTGCTGTGCTGTCGGCGAACCCTCCCGGTTGGCTGCCTGGGTTGGAGGTCGCAAAACCTCCCGGCTCCATGGAGAAGTCACCTGATGTAGTAGTTCCCGCGTTCCCAAAGGCGCGCGAAACTGAGCCTTGGCCACCGCCTTGGGCGGGCCGCGGAGCGCCGAAGTCGTCCAGTCGACCATATTTTTGGGGCATGGCCGCCACCAAGGCGGCTTGTCGCTCCCGAGCCAGCCGAATCGACTGAGCGATGCGCTCCGCCAGACCAGGTTTGCTCTCCGGAAACGCCAATTCCAGATCTTGTGCGATCAGCTCGTATCCGAACTGATCATCCCAGCCGCTCATCGCGGCTCGGGCGAGCGCGTAGGTTCGCACGCCATCGGGGCGAACAATTAGCAGTGGATATGCGGTTTGCGTGAGCGCTCGCGAAGCGGGTTCGAATTCCGATCGAATGGTCCGCAAGGCGGCATCCAGAGGATTGCCGGGACCATGCGGTGGAGCAAGATCTTGAACCGACAACAGGATGCCTTCGGGTTGGATCAGCACACCGTGCTGTACACACTCCAAGTAAATGGGACGCCGGTGCGTACCATTCGTGCCCTGATAGGGAATGATCGCAAAGATGGGCTTGTCACCGTCGGGCTCAGCTAGTTTTTGCTGGAGGTCTTCCCGGGCTTCTGCCAGTTGTTTCTCGAGCTCACTAATGGCCTGTTCGCGAGCGGCACGTTGTTCCTCGGAGTCTTGATCTTGGTTGTCCAGCACCGCGGCTTGACGCTGCAACTCCTCCAGTTCGCTCAGGAGCTCGAAAATGTGATCTTCGAAATGTTGGAGGGCGAGTCGTTTTTGTTCAAGATCCAGACGACCGTCTGCCAATTGGCGCTCGTAGGACGATGTTGCTAGCTCCATCGCGCTTTGAATTTCTTCAGCGCGTTCGCGAACGGCTTGTTCGGCCTGCTGGGCAGAGGCCTGAGCTGTCGAGACGATCAGCATCAAGATCAGCACCAGCGCGCCCATCGTACACAGCAGCACAGCGAGAAAGGGAAACAGGCTAGGTGCGATTGTTTCTCGCCGGCGAGCTACGCCGCTCATGCGGCCTTCCTTGATGGCGGGGGCGTGGATGAACTAGAGTTGTCAGCACTTTCGCCATGCGAGACGTCTTCATCTTCGGTGTGGACGCGCGGCGTGTGAATTCGAGGTCGAATTGGGGCACCACGAATTAACCCAGCTCGTTCCAAGCTAGTTGCCAACACGGCTACCGCTTCGCCTACGCAAACAGTGGCCTCTTCCAAGCGGCCCAGATTCTCCAAGCGGGACACACTGTCACCAATCACTTCTTCCAACTTGCGGAGGTCGACGGTTGAATCGAGAAGCTCGCCGAGTTTGTCACTCTGGTGAATGATCTCTTTTTGCTGCGTTTGAACGAGCCGAGCTTGATCGCTCAAAGTTGTTTGCCATTGCTGCCAGCGGGCGTCGACCAACCGATAGCCTTCGTCTTGCAACTCGCCCAACGCGGCAACGTGACTGTCCAGGGCGCAACCGATCTTCTCGGCCAAATCGGATTCGATGCGTTCCGACGCATTCTGCGTCCATGCAGTCCATTGGCGTTGGCTTTCGGCAATTGACTCTGACCACAGTTTGGATTGTTCCTCGACCAGTTGCTTGACTGATGTGATCAGCTCCGTCGCCATTTGGCGGACCGGAGTTAGCAATGAGTCTTGGGCGTCAAAGGGATCTACGGCTAGAAACTCGATCAGCGCCTGGTTGGAGTCGCGATCGATCGTGGCCAATAAACTGAGTTCCAGGCGGCTTACGGCGAATTGGACGAACATCAAGAACACGGTCAGGATCAAGGCGATCGCTGTGGTATCGAAAGCGACGTACAGCCCGGCCGTCAGCTGGTTCATGGCTTCCTGCTGTTGGGTCGCCAACATCTTGGTATCCAGTTGGCCCAGTGTTTGGGAGATGCCCAACACCGTGCCCAAGAAGCCCAACATGGGCATCGCCCAATTGATGATACGCAGCAGACTGTAGCTGTCATGTTGCCGATCCGCGTCGGCTTCGGCTACAGCCTTGAGATCCGCTTCCAGCTGGTGCCGCCGTCCACGGCTGATCTGCAGATCGATCGTACGAGTCAGACGGTCGCCCAACCAGCTACGATTGGTGGCCGCCGGTTGCGCTGACCAGTTTGCTTGCAGCCATTGGGCACGTTGATTGGGCACCACCTCTTCACCGTCGGTGACCAGCCGTCTCAGGGCGGCGCTGGCTTTGCCAGTCAGCGATAACTGCGTGAGCGCCTGGTACCACTTCATTGCCAGAGTGACGATGCCGACAAAAAACAGACACACCGACGCGATGGCCACTGGATGGCTCAAGCAATAACGGCGCAATAAGGCGAAATCGAGTGGCCCAGTAATGATCAGCGCAAAGAAACAACATGCCAAGCCGGTGCCCAGGATCAACACGGGCAATAGCGAGAAGGAGAAGCTCTCACGATGGCGTCGTCTTTTTGAGTTCAATTCACCACTTCCTTGTAGTGACCGTAGTGTCTTGGTGCAAGTTGGTGATCAAGGGCGATCGTGTTATTTACGACCGTCGAGCAAGCAGTTTTCACACGCCGACTCAAGCACGCTGCCGGCTCGAAGCTCCATCAATCCGAGCACCCCGCGACCTTGAGAGTTTTCCAGCTTGGCAACCCGGCCGGAAAACCCAGCTGGAAGACCCAGCCAACTGAAACCGAAAACTTGGTAGTCCTATTTCGTCCGGCCGGATTGTGAAGGACCCGACCAGCGGCGTCCAGGTGAGTTTTGCGCAGTGATAGCAATGCCTAAAGGGCAATCCGAGTAGCGTCGGGGCATCTCCGCTGTTGGGTATCCTCACTTAGTTGAGACCTCATGCGCCAGGTTAGGGCGGGGCGAATGCAAAAACGCTCTAGCACCGAGGACATTTCGTTTGCTAACAGAGCGAAATCGCCGTTGTTCGTGAAAGGAATCAACATGCATTGGATCGGCAAAGCAGTTCTGTCCGCCGGCGTTCTACTGGGTGCCTGGCTGCTGATGACCTTGCCTCCAGCGGGACGTAGCCACGGTACCGCGCCGTCTGAAGACCCGTCCAATAAAGTTCAATTGGTGTCGACGCTGTTGCCAACAGGCGTGCAACAAATCGTGGTCGTCGATACGGAATCCAGAACGATGGCCGTGTACCACGTGGAACCCGCGCAAGGAAAGATCCAGCTCAAGAGTGTGCGGCAGCTGGGTTGGGATCTGCAGATGGAGCATTTCAATGGACAGGCTCCCTTGCCCGGTGAACTTCGCCAGGTCCAACCCTAACGGGCTGCGATCGCCGTTCACCCGGCATTTTCCGTGTCTACGCCGCCTAGCGCGTTTAGCAGTCAGCCGCAGGCGAACATTTCTGTACTTCAGATACGCCTGCGGCTGACTGCTAAACAAAGCGCCGGCACATTTACGTTCTTCGCCTGAATATCAATTGTGATGACCACGAGGCGAAAACTGGCTTTCCAGCACGCCGGCCGCGTATAATGAGCATCGGCTCAGCTGGGCACTGAGGGGCCCGGATTCGACGAGAATCGCGGTGATCCCGCGAAAACTTGGTGCCGGTCTTCGAAGCCAGTGAAACCACGCGTCGGTGTCCGGTTGTAGGGATTTCCCGTTCAGCTCCCCTAATGGTGGAGGAATCCGGTCCGGAATGGGCCGAACGGGCGATTTTGCACCCTCCAGGGTTTCGTTTTTTCGGGCACTTTAGTTAGTATAGGTAAGCTGCCGCAGCCGCGATTTGGGCCCTTGGAGCCGAACATGGCGGCAAGCTGCGCTTTTCCACGACTTATCTTTCGCCACTTCGGTGATCGGCTCTCGGCCTAGGAGTTCCCATAGCATGTCAACCTTCATTCCACTTGATGAAGCTGCCAAGAAGCTTGGGGTTAGCACCAACGAACTCGTTGAAATGCGATCTCGCGGCGAGATTTTTGGTTACCGCGACGGAGGCAGCTGGAAGTTCAAGCCGGAAGAAATTGAGCGTGTGGCCGCAGAAATGATGGGCAGCGCGTTGGACGAAGATCCGGCCGGGTCGTCCATTTTGGTCTCGGATTCCGATTTAGGTTCCTCGAGCAAGCACGGCAGCACGATTGGCAGCGACGTAATGTTATCGGACGACGGCGGATCAGACGTCGACAGCGACGTGGCACTCGTACCCGATCCCGGTACCGGTAGCGATGTGCGGTTGGTGGCCAGTTCATCCAGTGATGCGGATTCGTCGACGGATGACTCCGCATCGAGCGTGGCCGATTCGGATAGCGAGCTGAAGTTGGCAGACAGCGATGACGACGATGATGAGTTGTCGCTCGCAGCGGACGATGGCGATGATCTCTTGGCCGCCGCCAGCGAGGATGCTT
>JANQOL010000330.1 GCA_028289675.1 Pirellulaceae bacterium | reverse complement strand
TCGACGGACCAGATTTTTGATGTAGTCAGTGCAGTGGGTCAGAATCAGCCAGCCGTAGTCGAGTTCGACGCCCGTGACGCAGACGGTGACGGCTATCTTGATCTACGCATAGAAGCGGACCTGTCTACCGTGGATGGCAATATCTTCTTGAGTGCTGTATGGGTCTTTCCGCATTCAGAGACGCTGGATCTGGACGCACTCATCCGGGGGGAGAAATCTGAATCGGCAGATATCTATATCGACTGCGGTCGCGACGAACAGCTCCTTGGATTGATGCCGAGAACTGATCTGATCCGAGCGCGCGTCAGTTCAGCGTCGAAGAAGCTAACAGTAAAGGTCCGTAGCAAAAGAACGCTCTCGTATAACCCGGAGAACGGAACGCTCGAGTTCTTTGGTAAACCATTCGTCTCGTCCAAACCCCAACCTGCGTCTGCTTCACAAGTGGAAGGCGGATGGGTTCTCGAGTATCCTTCAGGAACGAGTGAGGCTCTCGTGCTGGTTACGACAGAGAGTAATCAACCATATGAAGAGCGATCATTCGTTTTCGATGACGAAGCTGCGCGAGTTTCTGAGTACTGGACCAAAACGGCCGGCTTGCCTTGGGATCGTATCACATTGCCTGATGCCGGAATCCAGTCGGTCTTCGATGGTAGCATCCGTACCATCTATCAACTGTCGGAACGAATCGACGGTACGCTGCAAACCCAGCCGGGGCCATCTGTCTATAGGGGACTCTGGGTATCCAACCAACCAAGAGCGGGGCGCGCCCTGACACACCTTGGTGACGTTGAAACTCCACGGGCATCCTTTCAGAGGACCTTCGGTTTTCAGGAAGACGATGGGCAAATCCTGGTGTTGGCGCCTCCGACTCTCTTGAAAGAAACAGGTATCGCAATCCACTCGATCTGGCTTCACGCAAGAATGACAAGAGATGTGGATTTCCTCAAATCATACTGGCCTGCACTTGAAAGAGGTGCGTCCTGGTTGATGCAGGCAAGAAGGATGACGACGGATTCGACAGCATTGAATTTCGGACTCATGCCGGTTGGTACTTCTGACGGCGGTGTAGGTGGTATTATTCCAGAGTATACTACCGTGTTCTGGAGCTTGCTGGCATTGAATAACCTGGTCGACGCAGCTACATGGCTGGGTTATCCAGGACGCGCTGCGTTCTATCGTGCTGAGGTGGAAGACTTCGAAACCAGATTTCGACAAACCGTTGCGAGAGATACGAGACACGACGAGCACGGAAATGCATTCCTCCCGATTCGTATGGAATTTGATCCGGAGAAACATGTGCCTCAGCGGTGGATCTTTCCGGAGCCAACGTCCAGTCTTCCCAGAATGCCATCGTCGGTCAGGTCAAAGAGGCGGCCTTGTACCAGCACGGGACTCGGTTTGGAGCCGATGCTCTTGGGCTGCACCCACTCGACGTGCGTGTCCGTGACATCGCCTGTGCCATCGACGCGAACGCACATCATCTTGGCCTTGCCAAAACCCGTGCTGAGAAAAATACGCTGGCCGTCAAACACGGGCCGCACCGTCGTGGAGTGTTCGTCGTAACGCACCCGCCACAATTCACGGCCGGACAAGGGGTCCAAAGCCAAGCATGTTTTGCTGGCGGGGCTAATCAACTGGTCTTGGCCGGCAACGCGAATGACTATGGGCGTCGAAAACGCCTTGTAAAAGTCTCCGTTGTCAGTGCCATAGTCGATGTCTCGCTCCCGTTTCCAGAAGGTTTCACCGGTATGTTTGTTTAACGCCACCGCATATTGGTGGTCAAAGCCGTCCATATGGAAAATCAGTAGGTCTTGGTACAAGATTGGCGAGCTGCCCGCCCCGCGATAGTGATTGCAAGGAAGATCACGGCGTTGCCAAACCGTTTCTCCGCCGGCGCGTCGGATGCAAGCTGTCCCGTAGGCCCCAAAATGCACGAACACGAATTCTCCTTCGATGACGGGCGTCGGAGACGCATAGGAGTTCGTGACGTGATAGTCCGGCTGCACTTGTTCGTTCTCAAACACCACGCGATCGTGCAGAACGTGTCCAGTCTCCAAATCGACGCAGACGACTGACATCTTCATTCCATCTTCGGTCGCAGTGGTCAACCAGATTTCCTGGTCGGCGACTACCGGAGACGACCAGCCTCGACCGTGGATGGATGTTTTCCACTGGACGTTCTCCTCCTCGGACCAAGACTGGGGCAGCTGTGCCGACGGAGCTAGACCGTTGCCTAAATCGCCGCGGAATTGCCGCCAGCTGTTCACTGATAAATCGTTGGCTGACAGTGGCGCACTGTCAGCCAAAGCTGCGAACAAAATTCCGATCACGAGAAATGCTGAGGAACCAACCGGTTGCATGACGGACCTTTCTTCCAGGATCAACACATCGTTGGCGGTAGCAGTCGTAGACAACGAGGCTGGCCACAAAGGGAGGCTGCGTCTTCGTCGCGCTGCGATATTCAACGCATTCTACTTGCTAGCCGGGGTCCGTTTGTCGATGGGCACTAACGTGCCAGCCGAAATCCCGTGAATTGCCAGCGTGCCTCGGGCGGGAAGAAGTTCCGATAGGTGGGCCGGATATGGTCGGAGGAGGTCGCGCACGAGCCGCCGCGCAGCACGAACTGATTGCACATGAACTTCCCGTTGTACTCACCCAACGCGCCGCTGGCCGGCTGGTAGCCCGGATAGGCCGTGTAGGGACTGGAGGTCCACTCCCACACATCGCCAAACATGGCCGCCGGCTTGCTAGGTATCTCGCCACCGGCTCCGCGCGGATGAATCGGCAACCGCCGTGCGGTCAGCCGATCGGCGAAATTGCCCTCCATGGACAACGCGGCGGCATGAGTTTCCCACTCAAATTCCGTCGGCAAGCGGCAACCTGCCCAGCGGGCGTATGCGTCGGCCTCGAAGTAGCTGAGATGGCAAACAGGAAGATTTGGCTCAAGGGCATGGAGGCCGGCCAAGCTGAATTCATGCCACTGATCGTCACGTCGCAGCCAGTACAGCGGGCTGGTCCAACGCTCTTGTTGCACCTGGGCCCATCCGAGCGACAGCCACAGCTCGGGACGGCGATAGCCACCATCGTTGACGAACTGCAGGTATTCTCCGTTGGTCACACAGCGGTGGGCCAACTCGTGAGCCTGCAAATACGTCTTGTGCCGCGGACGTTCATTGTCAAAACAAAACGTTGCGTCCGCATGCCCTGCCTGCACCAGCTGTTCATCTACGGACGTCCACTCCAGTCTTCCGCCCTCGCCGGAGGCCATTGGCGTTGGTGTTTGGTAGGCAGGCAGCAGTGGGTTGCGAGACAGAACGTGCTTAATGTCGGTCAGAATCAACTCCTGATGTTGCTGCTCATGATGCAGGCCCAACTCAATCACATGGCCGCGACCGTCGAACTCTCCCGCCGAGAACAACTCCATCATATGCTGGTCGACGTGGCGGCGGTAATCCAATGTTTCGGGTAGGCCAGGACGCGAAATCTGACCGCGACGATGGCGGGGAAACTGCTCGCCGACCGTGTTGTAGTATGAATTGAACAGGTATTCAAAGTCTTCGTGAAATACCTGATAACCTGGCGTTGATTTCAGCAAGAACGTCTCGAAGAACCAAGTTGTATGTGCTAGATGCCATCTGGTCGGACTCACATCCGGCATCGTTTGCACGGCACAGTCTTCTGGCGACAAGCAGGACGTCAATGCTTGGCTAAATTCGCGCACACGTTGATAGTGCTCGGCCAGACTTGGCGGGTCGACCGCGGTAGCCGCGGCGGCTTGTTCGATGGTAGAGATGTGAAGACTCCCCGTCGGCCGTGAGGCGCTATTCGACGCTCAGGTACATGAGTCCAAAGTATTGATCAGCGTCGGTCCAAGACTGCTTGCGAACCCAACCGGCTTGATCCGCTAGTTCTGCGAACCCGTCCAGCGTGTATTTGTGCGAGTACTCCGTGCATATCCGCTCTCCAGCAGAGAACGGAATGGACTCGCCAGCGACTTGAGCGGTTTGCTCGGTCAGGCTTTCAATGTAGATCTCGATGCGATGCTCGTTGGTATTGTAGTAGGCCACGTGAGCGAACTGATCCAGATCGAAGTTGCCGTCCAACTCCCGGTTGATGCGTTGCAGCAAATTCAAATTGAATTCGGCGGTTACGCCTGCCTCATCGTTGTAGGCTAGCTCCAACACATCCACTGATTTCTGCAAGTCAAATCCGACCAGCAGACCGCCAGAGGTGCCAACTTGCCAGGCAATGCGTTCGAGGAGCAGCACCGCTTCGGCCGGTTCGAGATTACCAATGGTCGAACCGGGAAAATAAATGCACCTGCGGTCGTCCGCATACCGTGCGGGCAAATCAAACTCTCCCGAAAAGTCGGCCACCACTGGGCAAATGTCCAACTCCGGATACTCCGTCTGCAGGGCTCGGGCCGCGTCGAGCAGATGGTCCTCCGAAATGTCCACCGGCAGATAGGCGTTTGGCGTCGACAAGTGATCCAGCAGCACTCGAGTCTTGGTGCTACTGCCGCTACCGTATTCCACCAGTACGACGCCCGGGCCGATGCAACGACCAATCTCGCCGGCGAATTGCGAGGTCAGTTGGCGTTCTACACGAGTTGGATAGTATTCGTCCAACTCGCAGATCATATCAAACAGCTTAGAGCCGCGCTGATCGTACAGATACTTGCAATGCAGATACTTGGAATCCGCAGCCAGTCCGCACAGCACATCTTCGAGAAACTGAGCATCGACCGGGCGCTGCTGCTCCGAATCCAATCCGGCTCCCACAGCGGGTGTGGTACAGCCATCCAACTTTTCCATAGTTTGCCATCGTTCTATTGCAAGCCAGCCACCTGTCCCAGCAGCCATCTCTCGGAGTTTACTGTTTGCGAGTCTTCCTCAGGTGGCTTCATCCTAGAGGCTACGGCCAATAGCGGCAAGCGCCGCGTGTAGCGACAATCGGTTTCGCTCGTAGAGCCTCAGAATTCGTAGGTTGCTGCGAACAACCTATGTCGATGAGGCAAGCTTTAGCGGCTATTTGTTCCCCAACAGCCGATCCAAAGAGTCGGCGGTTTGGTGGATCAATGCTTCGGGATGATGCTGGTACGGATGAAAGTACTCAAACGTGAGGTAGCCCTGATAGTCGACGTCGTCAAAGGCTTCCATCACGGCCGGCCAATTGGTGGTGCCGTCCAGCAATGGGCGAAACGCTTCCAACGAGTGATCCGAACTTTTCTTGGAGTATTCTTTCAGATGCACATTTTTGATACGCTTGCCAAGAATAGGAATCCAGTGTTCGGGAAACTGGTATTCCATAATGTTGCCGGTGTCAAAATGCACTTGCACGTGAGGACTTTGGAAGCTGTCCACAAATTCGACCATCTCGAAAGGACTCATCAAGAATCCATTAAAGAAGATGTTTTCCATGTTCAGGTAGACACCTAGTCTCTCCGCTTCCGGCAACAGTCCGGCGATGGCTTCACGGGCCCGACGATCACACACATCATTGGGAGTCGGTTGATGATCCTCGCGCCAAGGCATGTGGACGGCCCCTGGTACGACCAGCAAGTTTTCCGTTTCCAGGTCGTGGGCGGCACGAGTCATCAGCTTGGCCAGCTCGATACCTCGCGCTCGTTCGTCTGGGTCGTTGCTAGTCAGTGGATAGGGCCAAAACAAGAACGAGCATAGGCCACTGATGCGGATGCCGATCTCCGCGGCCAATTTGCGAATCCGAACGTAGTCCGCGGTCGTCTTGGCGGGACACAGATCGTTCTCCAGGTCGTAATTCAATTCGATGCCATCGAAGCCCGCTTCCTTGGCCAACTCGAAGCATCGTTTCAAGTCCATTTTTTCCGGATAGGGGAAGGCCCATTGGTTAATGGACTTGAGCATCGAGTAGCGCTTGCCTGCTTGTCCCGAACTCGTTTGAGGATACGTGGGTGCGTCAGATGCTGAACCGGCACCGGCTGCCACCGCAGAACCAAAAGCCGCGTACGACAACAGGCGTCGACGGCTAAGTGAGTGGTCCACCATATCGGCTCCCCTGGACTACTGGGCTTCCGTATCTTGAATTTCAGACTTGCCGTCCTGCGTTTGCTTGGCGAGTTCGATTTTGCCAAACATGTGCCCGCCCACGTCATCGTGCCGCCACGTCCCGGCATACTTGTCTTTGTGGAACACGACGCGCGCGCCAAAGGTCCCTAAGCCGGGGATGGTAATGTCGTCCAGGACCAAGACCGGCGTTGTACCCGCCCACATGATATTGACGGGCACGGGCACTTTCAAATCGTGCTTGCCATATTTGATGCGCGCGGTGATCACCCATTGGTCACCTTGAGCCTTTTCCACCTTTTCGATCTCGTACGACTCCTCACGCAAGTCGTCAATCGACTTGCCGTCGATCGTAAAGTGGCCCGTCAGTTTGGCTCCCGTCAGTAGCTCTTGAAACTTGGCGTGGAGCGGTTTCAGCGGCGCCTGTTCAGGTGTAAAGTCTTTGTTCTTAAGATCGATGTCGTCGATCAGCGTCTTGTCGATCACTGCGGCGTTGCCGTCAATAGTCTGGCTCTGCTCGGGCTGCGCCCACACAGGTCCACTAAAGCCAACGCACAGCCCCAGCATCAGCCAGGTATTCCTCAAGCCTGACATAGCAAATCTCCGCTACGAAAGAAGGTTAGAAACGAACCAGAGGAAATCAGGATTCAACAGCCTACGGCTCACTCGGGGGCCTGGTCTTCAGGATAGACCCACAGCTCGCCTTTCTCGGTATTGAAACGATACACGGCCCCTTCGGGCAGTTCGGGCAACGTGATCCGGTTGGCTTTGACGATCTTCTCCATGAATTCGTCGTGCGAATTCGGAAATCGACCGTTGGTGGCTTTAAACATTTGCAGCGCGGGTGGAATCTTAAACTCCAAGACGGCTTTCTGTTCAACTTTAAAGAGGACGGCTGCCGGCCCTGAAACGATTTTGGCGACCCCGGTGTCGTCTTGCAAACTCTGCCCCCGCTTGCCGACGCCCGCCACTGCTTTTTGCGCTTGAATGTTGGCTGGCTGCGCGGCTGTTTCCGAGGTCGCGGGCGCCGTTTCCTGACAACCGGCCATCAAAGCGACTGCGGCGGCCGCTAGCGCGCCAAGCGCGGTCTGCCGACTTCGGTTGGCTGCGACGCCAGGTAATTTGAACCGATAGGTGTTCATGGCCAAGATCCCTTTTCCTCGTCTGGACGTGTGCGGCCGCGTTTCAACATGTGCCCGCCGCGTTCATTGTAACAGTGGTGGCGTGGCTCAGCACCTGTTCCGGTCCCGCCGCACCGGGCAATTCAAAGATTCAAATGGCCCAGATCGGCCACATCGACCCGGCAACGGATTTTCCAGTGAAAACACTATGGGTGCAAATCGAGCTCTGCCGGTGGTCATGAACGCCCTCCAACTTGAACCTGGCTAACAAACTTCATGTGCCCTGACAGCAGTTTTCGCACAGACGTATCGCGAGGTTGTTGCAATTCAGTGAAAGCAATTTGCAGCTGCTCCTGATCTTCGCCGCGACCGGTAATTTGGACTGGCACTGGCAGCGAGTCTTTGAGCGACCCGGGTTCAAACCCCTTGGGTCCATTCAACACGGCGATCAATCCTTCGGGCCGCTTGGTGTGCAGAATGATCCACGGCTCTTTGTTACCAGGCAGGATGTATTTGGCGATCGACTGTTCGTCCCACCGCCAGCGTCCGCCACCCGCCGACTGGTGCACCGCTTGAATGAACACACTGAGTGTTTCCGCAGGCCAGACGATGGTACGTCCAGGCGGAAATCCCTTTCTCAGTGAGTGCCAACGTTGTTTCAAGACTTTCCACGGCATGTGGTTCTTGGGATCCGACTTCTCGCTTACTTCCTGTTTGGCGGGAGCTGTCTTCCCCAAGAACGCATGGCCGGCTTCTTCCAGCCACTGCCAAAAACGCGATGTGTCGACCTCTTTCAAGTTGTGGGGCCTCAGCTCCAATTCCATCCATTGTCCAGCAGCCTTGGCGCGGACTCGCGGTTCATTACCGTACATCTCGACCTCTTCCAACTGGTTCAAGGTGGGAAGGTCGACGACGGATTGCAATTGAGCTTTCGAGAACGACCGCCGTGGCACGCGAAACTTCAGTTTCAGCAGCCACGTTTCGGCGGTAATGGCGTGCAGAAACCAGCCGCGACTTTTTACTGGACCAGCGACTTCGACGATGCTGCGATTGTCCCAGTTGATGGGTGCGAATCCATCGACGGATTCGAGCTTGTCGATAATCTTGGTCAAGATCTGGCGATCCCAACGCACAGGATTGCCGGCCCGATCAACGCTGTCCCGCGTGTGCCAGCGCCGACCGTCGGCTTGCCAGGGCAGCAGTGTGTCGCGACCGATCTGCTCCAGTTCCAAATCACCTTCTTGCACTTTGGTCAGAACGTTGGGATCATAGGTTTCGCGGTCAACGTACTCAGCCGATTCCATCGCTTCGCACAGCGCCTCGCCGGTGTAGCTGCGCAGCAACTTGGGCGCCTTCCCATTTTTGCCCGGCTTGGCCTTGGCCGCTTTCTTCGCGTACTTGACCATGTCTTCCGGTGTGCCACTAAATACCAACTGCCCTCCATCGTTGCCGGCTTCAGGACCTAAGTCGATCACTCGATCCGCGGCCTTGATCACATCCAAGTTGTGTTCGATGACCATGACGGTGTTGCCGATGTCGACCAACCGCTGCAACACTTCCAGCAGTTTGATGATGTCGGCAAAGTGCAGGCCAGTGGTGGGTTCGTCCAGCAGATAAAAGGTCTTGCCGGTGTCGGGGCGCGACAATTCTGCCGCCAGTTTGACCCGTTGCGCCTCACCGCCGGACAAGGTGGGAGCCGACTGTCCCAAGGCGATGTAGTCCAACCCAACGTCGACCAAAGTCTGCAGGATCCGCCGAATCTTGGGAATGTTGCTGAACACTTCGAGCGCCTGGCCGATCGGCATTTCCAAGATGTCGTGAATGGAAAAACCGTGGTAGTCGACCGACAATGTGTCCTCGGTAAACCGCCTGCCTTGGCAGCCGTCGCACTGGACCCACACGTCCGGCAGGAAGTGC
>JANQOL010000313.1 GCA_028289675.1 Pirellulaceae bacterium | reverse complement strand
ATGCGTTGAGTTCGCTGCGGCTCAGGCGATCCAGGTAAGGTCGCACGACCAAGGGTGCCTCCGTGTGGCCGACAAAGATGTTAGCGGCGGCCGCCAATGTTTCCGGCCCGCTGGTTCCCAACGTTTTTTGCATGCCCCAGGCAACGCCGCGCACCAACCATTGCATGATGCCTAAGTGATAGAGGACGGCCATCAAGCTGGAGAAGACAATGACGGTCGGCAACACGCCAAACGCGAACGACCCCAGGGGAAACATCTTGTCGCCCTGAACCTTCTCGGCCGCGTCAGGAAATAGTCCGAAGACAAAACCGCTGCCTTCCAACACGAAATCTTGAAATCCGATGACCGCTCGATTGGCCAGGTCAAAGAAGGCGCGACCCTGAGGTGTCAGGATGACCAGGGCGGCTAGCCCGAATTGCAACAGTACGCCTAGCGTCACAATCCGCCAAGGAAACAATCGCCGGTTGGAGCTGAGGCACCAGGCGATAAAGATCAACACACACAGGCCCAGCAGGGAGGTTAAGCGAGGCAGCAGCTCATTCATGGAGAAACACCAGATGGTAGAGCAGGTCGATGAGTCGTGTTTACCAGCGGCGCCGACCAATCCAATTCCGCTTAGCCGACTTGCAATTGAGACTCCACGTGCCGGATCGCATCTTTGACCGTCAAGCCCTTGCCCAATCGGATGTGAGCATCTTCATCCAACCAGTTGCTAACCGTTTTCTCAGCGGAGATCACAGTGCTGTGCCGTCGCCGACCGAAGTAATCTCCGATTTCCTTGTAGGCCGCCGGCGTGTACTTGCGGGCCAAGAACATGGCCAGCATCCTGGGCTGACTAACGCGCCGCGTCTTGCTTTGCGACTGAAGACTGTTGGACTCCAGGCCGAACACGTCGCAGACGACTCGTTCGATGTCCATAATGCGGACCACCGGCTGGGTGGCTTGCACCAAGTCATGGATGGCCGACCAGCATTTCTCCCAGCTCAATCGTCCGGAGTCTACGGCGGAAACGGCGGCCAGCCGTTTGACGATGCCGCTTAAGACTCGACCATCACCGGTCACTCGCTGGGCGATTTCGCGCATCACTGGCTCCTCGGCGTCCAGTCCAGCCGCCTGAGTTTCCCGGAGCAGCAGATCAAAACGTGTCTGCTCGTCGAGTGGGAAAATGGGGGAGGTAAGTCCGCCGCGCATCCGCCCCACCAATTCACTGCCCAATTGCTGCAGGTCGTTCAAGGAGCGATCGGCGGTGAAGATCACTTGTCGATCGAGTCGCAACAAGTTGTCGAGCGTGTGCTTGACCTCCGTTAGCGTGGACTTCTTGCCGACAAAGAACTGGATATCTTCCAAGATGAGAGCTTCTACGTCCCGGTACTTGCGGCGGAACATGGGTAGCCCCCCGCCCCTCAATCCGTCCGTGAAGTCGTTGGTGAACTGTTCGCTGGTCATGTGCACCACGCGTCGCATACGGCGCACGCCGCGCAGCTGCTGGGCCACGCAGCGGACCAACAGAGATTTCCCGGAACCACTGGGCCCGTGCAAGAGCACCGGTGTCATTTTGCCAGGCTCCGAGACGGCCAGTTTGGCCGTGGTCCAAGCCAGTTGATTGGATGGCCCGCAAATGAACTGGCTCCAATAATCTACTTCTTGCCCTGCCGACGCACTGGTCGTCGCTTCGGCCGCAGAACGACCACTAGCCGCTAGCGCAGCAGCGCGAGCCACGGTCGGTGCAGCTGCCAAAGATGGTTGCGTGATGGCGGGCTCGTTAATCGCACTCTTGCGAGCGGTAGATACTTGGAACTTAACCTCGACTTCGCTACCGCAGATCTGTTGACTCACTTCGGCCAGCTCACGGCCTAAATTACGCCGAGCAATCTGGCACTTGAAATCCGATTCGAATTCCACGATTAGTGTGCCATCGGCGTAATGCCATGCGGTCGAATCATCCATCCATAAATCGTAGCGCTCCGTGCTGATCTTATTGACCAGAGCAGATCGCACTTGAGCAGCGACATCCGTTTCGCTCTGGTTCACATCGTGTGCCATGCTCGGCGCGCACTCCTATTCGTCATGTACCGCGAAGGCAATCGCGGCCTAGTTCCTGCTTGACGCTCGTGGCGTACCTTGCCACGCTCAGCTGTCGTGAAGGATGGACTCTTAGAAAGGCCACTATCCTGCCATCGTTCACGGGCGAAGCCGGCCAAGTCGACATTCAGCATGCCGTTGGCGAGGCACGATTGTAGATTTGCTAGCATGGGTGTCAAACTGAAATGCAACTGCCCAAAAGCAGATTCCATTCGGCCGCTTGGATTCGTCCAGCCACGATTGCATCATCGTCATTTGTAGCCATCGGGTATCGTAGCAAAGATTCTTACAAATCAAGCTGCGATAATGGTGGAAAATGTGTTCAGGGGCCGGACCGTCGCGGGGCTCGTATCGAGGGCTACGTCGCTTAACGTGTTGGATGTGAGGAAGTTGTGTCTTCTCGGAAGCTTTACTTGATGGTGGGAGCAGTCAAGCGCGCGCCCAAGTGCTATCATTGCGAGCTGCCGGCCCTTTTTCGTCTTGGAGTCTAACCCAGCGTGCGCAGTGTGAACCTTCAGCAACTGTTGGACGCACAAGGTCAACCGCCGACCGATATTTGTCTGGACTGGGCGTGGCAATTGCATGAACTGACCGGCGCCGCGCAAGACGACACAGGATCGCCAGAATCGAAACAACACACAGACTCGCAGCCAGACACCGGTTCGCGCAAAGATCCGGTGGAGTCCTCCGAGAATGGTTTAGCAACTTGGTCGGATCTTCTGCTTGACGAAGAGGGCCAACTGGCGTGGGCGCCCGGGTGCGACGCGGCGGATTGCCCTCGCTACTCGCAACACTTGGTGGACCAGCTGATTGGTTGGGCGCGGCAAAGCGATGGCCGTGAAGACGCGCCCGAT
>JANQOL010000307.1 GCA_028289675.1 Pirellulaceae bacterium | reverse complement strand
TGTCATGGACCCGATGAAACGACGCGCGAGGCAGATTTGCGATTGGACATTGATGGCGAGGCCCTGCGATCGGGCGTGCTGGGAGAAGGTGATCTGGAGTCCAGTACTCTATGGGAACGCATCACGTCGACCGATCCCGATATGGTGATGCCTCCGCCGGACAGCGAGAAGCGAATTACCGATGCCGAGCGGACCTTGATCGAACGCTGGATTCGTCAGGGAGCCAGCTACAGCGAGCACTGGGCGTTTCGAACACCTCGTCGCCCGTCGGTGCCTCAGTTACCTCCGGAACGCGCAGAGTTGGTCAACAACGACCTAGATGCTTTTGTGCTGAGTCGGGCGCACGAAAATGGGTTGAAGCAAGCCCCACTGGCCAGCAAGACCGAGCTGGTGCGACGGCTCTACCTGGACTTGATTGGACTGCCTCCATCACCGAATCAGGTCGACAGCTTCTTGCGCGACCAGCGATCGGACGCTTACGCGCTGCTGGTCGACGAGCTTTTGCAATCGCCCCATTTTGGCGAGCATTGGGCGCGTTGGTGGTTGGACGCGGCCCGGTATGCCGATTCGGACGGATATGAAAAGGACAAACCGCGCAGTGTTTGGTTTTACCGAGATTGGGTCATCAACGCCCTGAATAACAATGTGCCCTATGATCAGTTTGTGATCGAGCAACTGGCGGGAGACTTGCTGCCTGACGCCGGCCAAAGTCAACGTGTGGCCACCGGTTTTTTGCGCAATTCGATGATCAATGAGGAAGGCGGTGCCGATCCCGAACAGTTTCGCGTCGAAGGCATGTTTGATCGGATGGACGCCATCGGCAAAGCCATCCTGGGCATCACCACTCAATGCGCGCAGTGCCATACTCACAAGTACGACCCGCTGAGTCAAAGTGAGTACTATCAGATGTTTGCTGCACTCAACGACTTTGAAGAGGCAACCATCACGGTCTTTACACCTGAGCAAGCAGCCCAGCGGAACGCCGTGGAGCAACGACTCCGGACTGTTGCGGCAGATATCAAAAGCGAGCTGCCAGATTGGAAGCAGCGGTTGGAACAGTGGGAGGACGACGCCCAAACCGCATTGGTGCCGTGGCGGACATTGACTCCCACCGATCTGCCCTTCGAAGGACAGAAGTTCAAGGTCCTGGACGATGGATCGATACTCAGCCAAAGCTACGCGCCAACGCGGGTGACCAACACGTTTACGCTGACTACGACCGCGGAGAAAATCACTGCTTTCAGACTGGACGCCTTACAGCATCCCCAGTTGCCCAGAGGCGGGCCCGGCCGCTCCATCTACGGTACCGGAGCATTGACCGAGTTCTCCGTTTCGATCGCACCCGCCGACAAACCCGGCCAAGCACAGCCGGTCAAATGGCGGACGGCATACGCGGACGTGAATCCGGAGCGGACGTCATTGCCAGCGGTCTTCCGGGATCGCAAGCCCAAGGAAGATGAACGCGTCACCGGCCCCATCGAATACGCCATCGATGGTGACAACCAAACGGCTTGGAGTACGGACAATGGTCCGGGACGCCGCAATCAAAATCGCCATGCCATTTTTGTGCCGGAGCAACCATTGGAGTTTCAAGGGCCGGTGGTGATTTCTTTCACGCTCAAGCAAAACCACGGGGGCTGGAATTCGGACGATAACCAGAATTATCTGTTGGGTCGATATCGTTTTTCCATCACGCACGCCGATCTGCCGATCACTCATTTGCCGTCTCGTGTCGAGTCGATTTTGCAGACCTCGCAGTCGCGGCGCACGGATCGCGAACGAGCGGACTTGTTTGATTACTGGTGGAGCACGCTGCCTGAACAGGCCGCGCGGCGAACGGAAGTGGAACAAGCTTGGCAAGCGTTTCCCAAGACCGATACGCAGTTGGTAGCGTACTCATTAGGCGCGCCTCGCAACACTTATGTACTCACACGCGGTGATTTTCTGAATCCGGCCGAGCAAGTCGCACCCGGTGTGCCCGAGTTCTTGGACACTCGGACGGGTTCCAATGAGCGTTGGCAGGTTGAACAACCGACTCATCCACGGCTGCGTTTGGCTCGTTGGATGGTACGACCCGAAGCGCCGACGACCGCGCGGGTCGTCGTCAACCGAATATGGCAGGCTTATTTCGGTCGCGGCCTGGTGACGAGTCCTGAAGATTTTGGCTATCAATCCACTGCCCCGTCGCACCCGCAGCTACTGGATTGGTTGGCTGTTGAGTTGGTGGAGCATGATTGGGATCTAAAACACGTCCATCGTCTGATCGTAGAGTCAGCGACATACCGTCAGTCGTCGCGTGCGACCGAGGACCAGATTGCCGCTGATCCCGCCAATCAGTGGTTGGCGCGCGGACCACGCTTTCGCGTCCGGGCCGAGACTGTCCGGGATGCTGCTTTGTCTATCAGCGGGTTGCTGGATCCCACGGTGGGCGGTCCGAGCATTTATCCACCGGCACCCGCCTTTCTGTTTCAACCCCCGGCCAGTTATGGTCCCAAGGTGTGGGCTACGTCGACCGACGGCGAACAATATCGCCGCAGCTTGTATGTGCACCGCTTTCGGTCGGTGCTGTATCCGACGCTGCAAGTCTTTGATGCGCCTAAAGGCGATGCGGCTTGTGTTCGCAGAGAACGTAGCAACACGCCCATGCAAGCTCTCGTCTTGTTGAACGAACCTCAGTTTGTCGAATGCGCTCGAGCGATGGCCGGGCGCGTGCTCCGCGAAGCGGGGCCGACGGACGCGGATCGATTGACATACGCTTTCCGGCTGGCCGTAAGCCGTGAGCCAGCCGCCGATGAACAGAGCGTACTGCAGCAATTGTTGGAGCAACAACGTGAGCGGTTGGCGGCCAAGAACATCGATGTCCAACAGCTGATCGGGGTCGAAGGTAGTTTGTACCACCAGCTAACCGGCGTGCACGCGGAGGAGGCTTGGCCGTGGATCATTGTGTGTCGAGCCATCTTGAACCTGGACGAAGTGATCACCAAGCAATGACGTTGAAGACAACCGCTTCACGACGAAGAAGTACGGGTCGGACCCAATGCTGCTGGGCGGTGACGGTATGGCTGGCCATTGGTGGTGCAGGCTTGGCATGCAACATTCCCGTGTTTCGCTACGCGCTGGAGCGTTGGCGAGCCGATCAACTGGAGTTGGTGGTGCTGGTTTCGGCTGGCGGCGAGGCCGGCGCGGATCCACTGGCAACCAAGTCGATTGTCCAGCGGTGGCGTCAGCAGCTGTCTGATGCGTCCGCTCCCAATTTGAATATCCAGGTCGTCGACATCGACAGCTGGCAAGTTGCTGGCCAGCCGCAGCCCGACGCGACTGGTCCTATGGCGGCCGAGCAGCGGCAGCAACTGCAACAAGCTTGGCGGCAACTGGCGGCAGACAAAGAACGCCGATTACCTTGGGTGATGTTGCGTGGCCAGCATCCGCGCGGCGCGTTCACCGCGTGGTCAGGTCCGTTGGCGGACGCATCTCAAGCTGGCTTGTTCGATTCGCCAGTACGTCGCGAATTGAAGCGGCGTCTGCTGGCTGGCGATTCGATCATCTGGTGTGTGCTGGCAGGAAGCGATTCGTCGGCGACCCAAGCCGTCGTCGAGCGTCTGCAGCGGCAGAATCAGCAGCTGCAACAATCGATCCAGTTACCCGAGGGAATTGGATTGCCGGGGTCGGAGTTGTTTTCCGAAGTCCCCTTGCTGTTGAAGTTTTCTGTGTTGCAGGTGGCCCGTGATGATGCGGATGAGCAATTGCTGCAGCGTGTGTTTCAGGGCTTCCAACCCGAAGCCTATGAGCGAGGTCAGCCATTGGTCGCGCCAGTCTTCGGTCGAGGGCGGGTGCTGGAGGTCATTCCCGCCGACCAGCTGCGAGATCAATTGATCGAAGACCTGACCGGGTTCCTATGCGGTGCCTGTTCATGTCAAGTCAAGGAGCAGAACCCGGGATTTGATCTGCTGATGTCCTGCGATTGGAAGCTAGAGCTGTTTGGAGCCGATGGCCAGCAGCCTCCCGATATTGGTGCCACCGGCGCAGGCTCCCGAAGGGCGGAGCCAGAGTTGTTGACGATTCCGCCCGGCAGACGCAAATAGATCTGGCCGATTTATGGTACATGCCAGTAACGGCCCTGCTGGCGAGATGCTCTTCAAATTGTTTGCCAGTCAGCCGCAGGCGTACATGGCTGACAAATCTGTACGCCTGCGGCTGACTGCTAAACGCAATACCTTTCAAGGTTTTACCCAGCCGAAGGGTTCATGCATGTGACGGCTACTGCATGCTGTGCAAGCAAACAGCCAGTGCCCCACATCTTGTTTGGCAAAGTGGCCTTTTGGGCAAACGTTGAATGGTATTACTACTTGCCGCAATACCATTGAATCCGGCCAACCATAAATCAACAGGCTATTGATCTGGGTCGGGTTTTGGTTCGCTGCTTGGCGTCTCGCTTGTCCCGCCTTCGGAATCGCCTGCTGGCTCGGCAGTTGCTTCGGAGGGCGGCGGTGGGATGTCCGGCAAAGACTGCTCCAGCGAACTGACAATGCCGTCCAATTCGTCCAACTCCGTGTGGTCGACGCAGCGGCGTAGGATCAAATACGTCGCTGCAGTGGCCGTCCAAAAGTAGCTGAACCAGAAAGCCATCACTAACTGGCTGACCAGCCAGTTGCCCGTGTTGATGTAGGGCTCCGAGGCGGCTTGGGTTGCTCCACCTGCAAAAAAATAGGTGCCACGAATCAGACTCCAGCCCAGGCCCAGTGTCCAGCTGATGAGTTGTTCGCCGATCAGGCCCACCAGAGCTAACAGGATCGCGCAAACGATCGTCACCACCGGTCGCTGGAAGAAATAAGCGTTGGAGCGACTAAAGCCCTCGAAGGCATCGGCTCGTTTCTCGGCCGCGATTGCACACACGCTGAGTGGAAAACTGACAAACAGGCTGACCGCGAATCGTCCCACGGCAAACACGAGTGGGAAGGCCGCGATCAGCAGTATGCCGGCGATGGTGGCCGTCCAGGCACTCAAGCTGCTGAGCCAGCCCAGCAGCAGGACAGGGAGCAGCATGATGGCCAATGCCACCAAGTGCATGCCGGTGGACCACAAAAAACTGTGCCAGCGTCCAATGACGATGCGCAAGGACTCATCCCAGGTCGCTACGGTTCGCTGTCCCAATTCGACCATTCCCCGCCGCGCGATCACGCCGCCGAACATCGCCAGCACTGCGGTCCAAAACAGGGCCACAAAGGTCACGAAGGCCAATTCGCGTAGGCCAAATCGTTCGAAGCTCAGCAATGCCAGCGCGGCCTCGCTGATCCAAATCGCCAGGCGGGATTGAAACGGCGTCGTATTCGATGTAGCGAATTGCTCGCTCAGGTTCCAGGCGGGGTCGAATAACCAATCGGCCAACCACAATCCGCCTTGCGCGATCCAGATCGCAATCAGGCTGGTTACCAAAGCGGTCATCTTCAGCGCCGGATGGACCGCGCGCGTCAGTGGGTACCACCACCATGCAGACCGCTCCCAATCGATCTCGGCTCGCGGTACGTGCCGGTCCTCAAAAGGGATTTCTTCCATGCGGATGAGCTCTATCCGAAGCTGCCGGGAACAAGCCGGGTGGCGGCAACGTTATGCGTCGTGCCAGCCTGGCGGAAGCCGCGGCGTGGTGGCTGGGGAGTTGTCTTCCTCCTCCGAATCTTGAGCTTCGCAGGGTAACGCATGCTCCTCGTTTAGCCAACGCCCCAGATCCAGTAGCCGGCAACGCTCACTGCAAAAAGGCAGCGATTTATGGGCCAACTCCAAGTCAACCTGCATATCGCAAGTCGGACAAAGGGGGCTCAGCGGTTGCTGGTCTGCCATGCGAACCTGCTCCCAGGGGCAGCTGGATTAGTCGCAGCGCAGCTTGATCAGCCGCCGCGCAGTGCGTTCAGTAGTTGGGCCACGTCTTCTTGAACTCGCCAACTACCGTGAATGACCAGCGCCCGCGCGTGACCAAAGTAGATGGCTTTGCCAGGACCGCCTGACACCGTCCAGTAGTCCGGCCGGACCGTCTTGCGAATCAAGTCGACCAGTGACCAACCATAATCTGGCAGACCGGGAGCCGCCAGCCCTCCTGAACGGCTGTTTGGTCCGGCCGCCTGTTGTTCCGAATCCGACGTGGGGTCGACTGAGCGCCCCGTCGAGTCACCTGTGCTGCCACTCACTGCGCTGCCCGAGACCAAGCTGCCACGCGATGTGCTGTTTCCGCGTGGGGCTACACCACTGGCCCGAGCCCTGGATTGTCGATAGCGTTTTTCGCGAGCTACCATATCGTCCGGTTCGGGGATGCGGCGACGTTTGAGTTCATCGACGGTACGCTTTTCCAAACCAATCAAGCGGGTGCGGAGACGCACACTTAGGCTCTGCAGTGTTGGACTCTTGGGCAGATCGGGATGCTGGCCAATCTCGACGAACAGTGCGCATAACTGCAAGATGTTTTGAGTTCGCTGCTGGTCCGTTTTCGCCCGAGATGTGCCTTTCTCCAGTGCACGTAGCTCCACGTGAAGTTCCGCCAAGGAGCGTTCGTTCGTGGCCGGCTTCTCCGCTGCCAGCGGGCTGCAGCTTGCGAACACGAGCGTTGTGGTGCCAGCCAGTTTAATCAGGGTGCGACGACGAAGTATCGCGCTGCCGAGATAGGTTGCTGCGTTCATGGTTCCAAAGCGGTTTGCTTGCCTGCAGGGTTTACTGGATGGTGACATGGGCGACTCCACCATCAAAGTTAGTGGGTGCCGTATGCGTGCGAATCGCGCTACTTCTTTTGGCTGGAAGAGGCGATCGACGGTGACGCGAAACGCAGTGATTTGCATCCGAGTAGTGAGAGAAGAAGGGCACTACAGCCGAAGGCAATTGCGATTCCCGCCAGGACATCACTGAGAAAATGAGCACCGCTGGTGATACGCTGGACGCAGGCGAGACACCCCAGCATAGCAAATATCAGACAGCCGCGCGGAAAAACGATGCTCAAACCTACCGCCAGTCCGGCTGCCGTGGCTGCATGGCCCGACGGGAAACTACGCTGGCGAGCGTCCCAGAAACTGGCTTCGACGATTTTCTGAGGGGAACCCTCCGGCGGTGTCAGGGCCGCCGCCGTATCGCGAACGACAATCTCATGCGCGGCATGCGGTCGTACTCGTACGACGGCACTCTTGAGCCCATTGGCGACCAGTCCACTGGTGGTCGTGATCCAGATCGCCAGCCAAATACCGGGGCGGCGGGGCGCGACTACCAAAATCGCTCCTAGGATGCAGGCCACGCCCAGGCCGTGGGCAAATACTTCGCTCAGATTGATAGCTTTGTTGAGGTCACCGGGCAGATCTAGACTTCGGGCGGCATCGGATAGCGTCGCGTCCACGACGGTGACGGCCAGGCAGGCGGCACCGAATAGACATGCACCCACGGCGAGCCCTATTCGCAGTCTGACACTGCCTCCGTCGCCGAGTTTCTTCACAGTTCGCCCCTGAAAAATCAACGTTTGAGCTGCAATGCTTCCAGCGCAGCAGCTAGCTCAGCTTGTAGCGATTGTCGCCGTCTTTCGCGACCTCAATGGGCACAAACAGACTGGGCTCGACCGGGCTTGGGTGATTGCCAAAGAAGGGCCAGACGCGGTGACGCTGGAAAGGCAGGCAGGGTTGTCCAGTCCGGACGCCATTATGCTGAAATGGGTATTTTGCTAAGGTTGCCAAGTCGAGTCGTCAATTAAGGTGGCTTGGGCAACTTGGCCGTCCGATGAATAACAAAATGGCCAATTCCGGCAAGAAGCCGGCGCGGCGGGCGAATCGGTAAGATTACTGAACGAAGAGGAAACGGACGTGGGATTCGTCGACAGCTTGAAGACTCTCAATGCCACCGCGCGGACTATCCTGCTGACGGCCCTGGTCGGCGTTCTGGGCTTCGCCGCCTATTTTGGCTACTCCGAATACACGGCTCGCGATCGTCTTTTCAAAGATCAGCAGGAGCAGATTGACCAGGCCCAAGCCGAGCTGTCGACGCTGAAGGGTGAGTTGCAACAGAAGGACGCGGAAATCTCTCAGCTAGGAGTGCAGATCCAGCAGAAAGATGAGCAGATCGAAAAACTGGAAACGTCCATGCAGCTGCTCAAGACCGATCAGCGGCTGGCTCGGCTGCGGGTATTGGATATCGAGCGCGATGAAGATGGCAATGCGGTTCGCAGCCGGTTGGAATTTGTCGAACTGTCGCCTGGTGGCGAGCCGCTTTCGGAAGCCCGCCAATTCGAGCTGCCGGGTGATCTGGTGTACGTCGACAATTGGATCATCAAATTCGACGACAGTTACATTGAGAAGGGCGATATCCAGCGGGGCACTTCGTTGTGTCTGTTTCGCCGCATCTTTAGCGAAGACCAATTGCCTGCCGAAGGATTTTCGTTGGACGAAGTCGGCATGCGTCCTCAAGCCTACGCGCGTGGCGGCGCCATCAGCGACTTTGAGAAGCAGCTATGGAGTGAGTTTTGGGAGTTTGCCAACGATCCCAAAAAGGCGTCTGAGATGGGCATCCGCGCCGCCAACGGCGAAGCCGTCTCCATCAAAGTTCGCGAGAACCACGCCTACAACATCGAACTACGCGCCTCCGGTGGACTCTCCATCCAACCCATCGACTCGACCAACCAAGCCGACGCTCTGTGATGGAAGGCAACATCGAGTTGCTACCCGAGGCAAGATTCGCGAGACGTTGTCGGCGCTCCGTTCACCTACGCCAGCAGGTCGGGGATGACGTGGGCGTCTTCGACGCCGGTGAGGCGCCAATCGAGGCCTTGGTATTTGACGCTGAATCGTTTGTGGTCGATGCCTAGTGCGTGCAGCAGCGTGGCGTTGAAGTCGTTGATGTGGACGGGGTTCTCCAAGATGTTGTAGCTGTAGTCATCCGTGAGCCCATAGTCGAAGCCGCGTTTGAAACCGCCGCCGGCCACGCACGTGGTAAAGCAGCGACCATGGTGGTCGCGACCGTGATTGTCCGTCGTCAATTTCCCTTGTGAATAGATCGTGCGCCCGAACTCGCCGCCGAAGACCACGATCGTGTCTTCTAGCATGCCACGACGTTTGAGGTCCAGAATCAGCGCCGCCGCAGGCTGGTCCACGCTTGCGCAATTCTTCCGCAGATCGCCGGGCAGGTTGCCGTGTTGGTCCCAACCACGGTGGAATAACTGGACGAATGGCACGCCCCGCTCAGCCAATCGCCGGGCCAGCACACAGTTGGCCGCGAACGTACCTGGCTTGCTGGCATCCGGTCCATACAAATCGTAGGTCGATTGTGGTTCTTCGTCGGTCGCCATCAGCCCCGGGACGGAAGACTGCATGCGGTAGGCCATCTCATACTGCGCGATCCGGGCTTGAATCTCGGGATCTCCCACTTGCCCAAAGTGCTGGGCATTTAACTGCGAGATGCCGTCCAACATGTCGCGCCGCAAACCGCGATCGATGCCGGCTGGATTGTTCAGATACAACACGGGCTCGCCACCGCCGCGGAACTGGACACCCTGATGCTGCGAAGGTAGGAAGCCGCTGCCCCACAGCCGTGCGAACAGCGCTTGCCCGGGTTTGGCACCCACAGAGATCATCGTGACATAGGCCGGCAAGTCGTCGTTGGGGCTGCCCAGGCCGTAGCTGAGCCAGGAGCCCATGCTGGGGCGGCCCAGTTGCTGAGTACCGGTATTGATGTAGGTCATCGCTGGATCATGGTTGATGGCTTCGGTGTTCATGGTCTTGATGATGGTCAGTTCATCGACCAGTCGAGCCAAATGGGGCAGCACTTCGCCGTTGACCCAAGTGCCTCGTTCTCCGTAGCGGTTGAAGCGGAACATGGGGGCCACGCATGGGAAACTCGCTTGTCCGCTGGACATGCCCGTTAGTCGTTGCCCATTGCGAATGCTGTCTGGCAACTCCGTGCCATGTAACTTGCGCATGGCCGGCTTGTAGTCGAACAAATCGATGTGACTGGGGCCGCCGGCCATAAACAGGTAGATAATTCGCTTAGCCGTGGGACGAAAGTGCGGCAGCCCTGGCAAA